>CAMFRR010000047.1 GCA_945982095.1 uncultured Bacteroidales bacterium | reverse complement strand
TATATGGATGGTGCTTATGGCCTTCGCATCGACTTGCAGCACTCTTGTGAGCAATGCAATAGGTGAAGGAAGGAACGACCTGGTTCTTCCCATAGTGGGCAAGTTGCTGAAAATAAGTTATATGATAATAGTACCGCTGTTGATATTATTCTCTTTGTTCCCTGAATATGTCATCAGAATATATACTAATATCCCGGATTTGATTACAGATACAGTGCCCTCATTGTGGGTGCTATGTGCAAGTTACCTGCTCTCGGTTCCTGCATTCATGTTTTTTCAGGCTACATCCGGAACAGGCAACACCAAGTCTGCCTTCGCTCTTGAAGGTGCTGCATTGGTAATATATGTGTTCTATTGCGCCTTCATAATAGAGTGGCTGAAAATGGATGTAGCCGTGTGCTGGAGCGCAGAAGCCGTTTATGGCTTCGCGATGGCTGTGCTGTGCGGACTTTATCTAAAGAGCCGCCGCTGGATAGGGCGTGAACTATAGACAGAAAAAGTGTTCGCTGAATGAATAATTTTATGTAAGTTTGTATATTGGTTTTATGTAAAATTATTTCGTTATGGTAAAACACATAATTCTCTGGACTCTCAAGAGCGAATTTTCAGACACAGAAAAAGAGACAATCAAGGCAGGTATCAAAGAAGGTCTTGAAGGATTGGTGGGGAAGGTTCCTGGCCTTGTGGAAGTTAAGGTGCAGACTGCAGGAAGGCTTGGCTCATCCAATGCTGACCTGATGCTGGACTGTACACTTGAATCTGCCGAGGCCCTTAAAGCTTATGCCGTACATCCCGCCCATGTTGAAGTGGCCAATACAAAAGTGCGCCCATACACTGCGCTGCGCAGTTGCCTCGATTATGAAATTTAGAAAATTTCCCTCAATGTTATGGCTGATTTGTGGATATTGTTGATTCCTTTGGCCGGAACTGTGCTCGGGGCCTCTTGCGTCTTTTTTTTGAAGGATGGCATCAGCCGTTCTATGGAGAGGGCTCTCAGCGGCTTTGCGGCCGGAGTTATGGTGGCGGCTTCGGTATGGAGTCTCCTAATTCCATCAATGGATCATGCTGAAGGAATGGGGGAATGGGCCTTTGTTCCGGCAGTTGTGGGGTTCTGGGCTGGAATATTGTTCCTGCTGCTCCTAGATCACATAATACCACATTTGCACAATCATGGTACAGAGGATGAAGGCCCGAAAAGCAAGTTGAAACGCAGGACAAAGCTGATTCTTGCTGTGACCCTGCACAATATTCCCGAGGGTATGGCTGTAGGCGTGACTTACGCCGGCTGGATTGCGGGAAACTCGGCCATTACAATGAGCGGAGCTCTGGCCCTTGCAATAGGCATTGCCATTCAGAATTTTCCGGAGGGAGCTATAATTTCTATGCCCTTGCGGGCTGATGGTTTGTCTCGTGGGAAATCCTTCCTCTACGGCGGACTTTCAGGTGTGGTGGAGCCGCTTGGAGCCCTGCTCACAATAGCCTTGGCTTCATCAATATTACCTTTCTTGCCTTACCTTTTGAGTTTTGCCGCGGGTGCAATGATTTATGTCGTGGTGGAGGAACTTATACCTGAGATGTCTGCAGGCAGCCACTCCAATGTGGGTACCATAATGTTCGCCGTGGGATTCTCCCTTATGATGGCCCTTGATGTGGCCCTGGGCTGATTTCTCTATAGATATTGAAAGAATTCCTCTGCCATGCGTTCCATAGTCCTCTCTTTTTGCTTAGTTGTGCCTATGAGACCTCATTGTTTTACTTTATTTTTACTCTTTTTCATCTTTCCTCCTATTTACGCTGCACAGCAGGAAGGTTTTGACTTGACGGTAAGCGGTGTTGTCAGAGATGAGCAGAGCAGGCGTCCGGTCGCTTTTGCGAATGTATTTCTGCCAGGTTCCAATATTGGCACAGTAACCAACGGAAATGGAGTGTTTTCATTGAAGATAAACTCATCGAGCGTTGAGCAAGGATTGGAGTTTTCTTGTATGGGATATGCGGGATGCAGAATTTCTTTGAAGGATTATAAGCCCGAGCGTGGTATTACGGTTTGGCTCAAGCCTATGTCACAGCTTTTGAATGAAGTAAGAGTATACGGCGGTGATGCCAAAGCTATTGTGATGGAGGCGATAGAAAAGATTCCTGAGAATTATTCTCTGTCTGCCAATATCCTGAATATGTTCTATCGTGAAACTGTAACCAAAGGGAAGCGCTATGTGGCCGTTTCCGAGGGCCTTCTTGATGTTTATAAAAATTCTTACAACAGAAGGCATGTACGTGGTGACAGAGTAAGGGTGACAAGGGGCAGGAGGGTGCTGAGTCAAAAGAGCAGAGATACACTTGCTGTGAAAATTCAGGGCGGTCCGAGACTGGCCGTAGATTTTGATGTGGTAAAGAATGAGGACATGCTCTTTGACAGCAGTTCCATTGATTATTTCGTGTTCACCCTTGATCATTATATGATGCTTGATGACAGATTGCAGTATGTCATAAGCTTTACCCCATGTGCTGTTCTGGAATATCCTCTTTATTCAGGCACTATATACATTGACACCCAGACAATGGGCATTACCCTGGCTGAATTTTCTCTTGACCTGAGTGACAGACAGAAAGCTGACAATGCTGTTCTGCGCAAGAAGCCAGCAGGCCTGGATTTCAGATGTCTTGAGGCCAGTTTCACAGTTTCTTACCGCATCCGAGGAGCGCTATTTTGTCTGGACTATGTAAAAAGCACGCTGAGGTTCAAGTGTGAATGGAAACGCCGATTGTTTTCTTCTGCATATACTGCCAGCTCAGAGATGGTTGTGGTGGATATGGAGACAGAGGCGCCTTCAACTATACCGGTTTCGGATTCTTTCGGACAGAGGGACCTGTTTGAAAAGTCTGCTCCTTGCAACTGGGACAGTGATTTCTGGAGTGATTTCAATATCATAGAACCAAGCGAATCCCTGGAGAGAGCAGCCGCAAAGCTTTCTCGTTTAAGGCCTTAAATAATACTTGTCCGGCCAGAAAGCGGACACTCGCTCCGCTGGAATGGCAGATTTCTCGACTTCGCACTTCGTGCTCCGCTCGAAATGACATCAATGTCATCTCGACCAAGAGCTTTTCTGTCATCTCGACTGAGCGCAGCGAATGGAGAGACCTGCAAACAAAAAGAGGACGACCATTTAGTCATCCTCCGTTACATTAACTAACACTATATTAAACTAACACAAGATTTACAGCTGCACGCATGCCTTCTGTCTGGATGACAGAGAGATAAGTTGTGAGAAGCTCTGTCAGGCCAGGAATGAGGTTGAGATCCTCGCCCCAAATGAATTCCAAACCCAGCACGGATTTCGCAACGAATGCGGTATCACCGCTTGCCCACAGCTCTTTGAGAGTATCCAGAATCTTCTGGTCATCATTTGGAACAATCTCGTCATCGCCACGTTTGCCGCCCTTATAATAAGTGATTATTCCGGCAAGGCCAAGTACAAGGCCTTTAGGTAGCTCACACTTGCGCTCAAGATAGGTCTTAAGACCAGGAAGGTCACGGGTTTTGAATTTAGGGAAGCTGTTCAGCATGATTGATGTGACAAAGTGTTTCACGAACGGGTTACGGAAACGGTCCATCACGTCAGAAGCAAATTTCTGCAATTCTTCCATAGGAAGGTTGAGAGTGCTCATGAGTTCCTCGAACATCACTTTTCTTACATACTGTCCAATCAGCTCATCCTCGCAACACTCTTTGACTGTATTCAGGCCGCTGAGGTATCCTACAGGGCTGAGAACAGTGTGAGGGCCGTTGAGAAGAGTCACTTTACGCTCGTGGTATGGAGCCTCTGAGGGAACGAAGAGTACATGCAGGCCGGCTTTGTCGGCAGGGAATTCTGCAGCGACAGACTCAGGAGCTTCAATCACCCAAAGGTGGAAGATTTCAGCCTTTACAAGCAGTTTATCCACATAGCCTACTCGCTCGCAAAGAGCCTCAGCATTGTCACGAGGATAGCCCGGAACGATGCGGTCTACCAATGTCGAGTAGACGCCACAAGCTTCAGTGAACCAAGTCTTGAAGTCTTCACCCAAGTTCCAGAGATCTATATATTGATATATGCATTCTTTGAGATGTTTGCCGTTTTCGAAAATGAGCTCGCAAGGCAAAATGATGAAGCCTTTGGTCTTGTCACCCTTGAAATGCTCATATCTGTGATAAAGCAACTGTACAAGTTTGCCTGGATAAGATGATGCTGGAGCATCCTCAAATTTGCAAGAAGGGTCGAAGGCAATGCCGGCCTCTGTTGTGTTAGAGATTACAAAACGCATTTCAGGCTGCTCTGCCAGAGCAAGATAGCTTGCGAAGTCGGCATATGGGTTGATACCGCGGCTGATTACGTCAATCATCTGTACGGAATCAACAGGCTCACCGGCATCCAGGCCCTGGAGATTGAGGTGGTAAAGACAATCCTGTGCATTCAGCATGTCCACCATACCTCTGTCTATAGGCTGCACAACAACAACCGAGGCATCGAAATCTGTTTTTTGGTTAGTGTTCCAGATAATCCAATCAATGAATGCGCGAAGGAAGTTGCCTTCTCCGAACTGTATGATTTTTTCTGTGTACTGTTTTGCCTGCGGGGCACTTTTTCGGTTGAGATTTTCCATGATATTTGCCATTTATTTGTTTTCTGATGCAAAAGTAATAAAAAATTCCGTGAACGTGCACGGAATTGCAAAAAATTTGCTATTTTTGGCAAAGAAATTTCAAACACCTTATATAATATGGCTTTTATCAATGAAGATTTCATGCTCACTACCGATGCAGCCAGGGAGTTGTATCACAAGAGCGCAGAACAGATGCCAATCATAGACTATCATTGTCATCTGGTACCACAACAGATTGCCCAGAACATTCAGTTCCGAGACATTACCCAACTTTGGCTGGTGGACGGCCATTATGGAGATCATTACAAGTGGCGTGCAATGCGTGCCAACGGCGTAAGCGAGGATTACCTCACAGGCGGCAAGCACAGTTCTTGGGAGACTTTTGAAAAATGGGCCGAAACTGTTCCATATACCATGCGTAACCCTCTGTACCACTGGACTCATCTCGAGTTGAGCCGCGTATTCGGTATAGACAAGCTGCTCAAACCTGAGACAGCACGCGAGATATATGAGGAATGTAATGCCAAGCTCGCTACAGAGGAGTTCAGAGGCCAGGCCCTGATCCGTAAGTTCGGGGTCGAGACAGTGTGCACTACTGATGATCCTGCTGATGACCTGAGGTGGCACAAGATGATACTGGAGCATCCTTTCGGAACCAAGGTTATTCCTGCATGGAGACCGGACAAGGCTATGGCTATTGAGAATCCTGCCGCCTATAAGGCATATATGGAGCAGCTGGGCGAAGCTGCAGGCATGGAGATCAAGACATATCGCGATCTGACAGAGGCTTTGCAGAAACGTCACGATTTCTTCGCCAGCATGGGCTGCAAGCTTTCTGACCACGGTCTGGAGAATTTCTACAGCGCAGATTATTGCGAGAGCGAGATAGAGGCAATATTCGCCAAAGTAATGGCTGGCAATACAGTTGAACCTTGCGAACTCGCCAAGTTCCGCAGTGCCTTCCTTTACGACCAGGCCATCATGGATGCCGAGGCAGGCTGGACACAGCAGTTCCATATTGGAGCAATACGCAACAACAACAGCAAGATGTTCGAGCTTGTAGGTCCTGACACTGGCTATGATGCCATTCACGATCAGGAGATTGCTGCTGCAGGCAACAAGTTCTTTGACCGTCTTACCAGGGCGGGCAAACTTGCCAAGACCATTCTTTATTGCCTCAATCCTAAGGATAATGAAGTAATGATGACTATGGCCTATACCTTCAATGACGGAACTGTTCCGGGCAAGATGCAGTTTGGCAGCGGTTGGTGGTTCCTGGATCAGGAAGTGGGAATGCGCCGCCAGATTGATGCCCTCAGCGTTCTGGGTCTGCTGAGCCGTTTCGTAGGCATGCTTACTGACAGCCGCAGTTTCATTTCATATCCTCGACATGAGTATTTCCGCCGCATCCTGTGCGATGTGCTCGGACGTGACATCACTGACGGCAAGCTCCCTGCAGAGGAAATGGAGCGTCTGCACCAGATGGTGAAGGATATATGCTACAACAACGCCAAAAACTATTTCAATTTCTAGGCATTATGCAGTATATCAGAATAAATCCTGACGACAATGTAGCCGTAGCCCTCTGTGATATTGCAAAGGGCGAAGCGGTGGAGGGTATTCAGCTTTGCGAGGATGTGCCTCGCGGTCACAAGATAGCCCTCAAAGATTTCGCAGAAGGTGAGAACGTCATCAAATACGGCTTTCCTATAGGTCATGTGACCAGGCCTGTGCCTGCAGGTCACAAGATAGACCATAGCTGTCTGAAAACCAACCTCGAAGGTTTGCTGGAATATAGCTACGAACCCACTGCGGCTCCGCTGCTGCCCGAAGCTCAGAACCGCTGCTTCAAGGGCTACAGGCGTGATAATGGCAAGGTGGGCATAAGGAATGAGATATGGGTGATACCGACAGTGGGCTGTGTCAATGGAATAGCCCAGAGCCTGGCAGAAAAGTTCCGCGAGGAACTCGGAAGTGCCCGGTGCGGACTCGGACGCAGCGAAGCCCACGGCGTTGATATGGTGTGGGCCTTCCCTCACAATTATGGATGCAGCCAGCTGGGTGAGGACCACGAGAACACACGCAAGATTCTGGCTGATATGGTGCATCATCCCAACGCTGGTGCGGTGCTCATAGTGCTGTCTCTTATACACATCTCCGAGCCCACGAGACGGACTCCTATC
>CAMFRR010000046.1 GCA_945982095.1 uncultured Bacteroidales bacterium | reverse complement strand
GGATAACGGCTCCTATACGGGGCATTTTGGGCTTATGACAAATGAAAAGACATGAAAAATTTCTTTTTGTAATTGAAAAGAGGTAAGTTTGTCTAAGTTAGTTTTTAAATCAAATACTGATGCTATGACATACCTTTTCTATCTCGTGCCCGTTGCGGCATTGATTGCCCTTGGCTTTGCTTGGTACTTTTTCCGTCAGATGATGAAGGAAAGCGAGGGTACCGTCACTATGAAGCAGATTGCACAGTTCGTGCGCGAAGGTGCAATGGCATATCTCAAACAGCAGTATAAGGTCGTAACCATAGTTTTTGTGGTTCTGGCCATATTCTTTGCTGTTCTTGCCTATGTTTTCCACGTGCAGAATCCATGGGTTCCTTTTGCCTTCCTTACAGGCGGCTTCTTCTCCGGCCTCGCAGGCTTTGTGGGCATGAAGACAGCCACCTACGCTTCAGGCAGAACTGCAAATGCTGCCATGCGCTCGCTCAACGGCGGTCTGAAAGTGGCTTTCCGTTCCGGAGCCGTCATGGGTCTTACTGTGGTGGGACTGGGTTTGCTCGATATAGCCATTTGGTGGTTCGTGCTCAATGCCTTCGTTGCTGAAGCTACTGTAGCTCAGAAACTTGTGGTAATCACCACTACTATGCTCACCTTCGGCATGGGAGCATCCACCCAGGCTCTTTTTGCTCGTGTGGGCGGTGGCATCTACACTAAGGCAGCTGATGTGGGTGCAGACCTCGTGGGCAAAGTTGAGGCTGGAATCCCTGAGGATGATCCGCGAAATCCGGCTACCATTGCTGACAATGTGGGCGATAACGTGGGTGATGTGGCCGGAATGGGCGCAGACCTTTATGAGTCATACTGCGGTTCCATACTTGCCACCATGGCTCTCGGTGCCTCAGCCTTCTTCTCTTCAGGCGAGACCATGCAGATTAAGGCTATCCTGGCTCCTATGCTCATCGCTTCCATAGGCGTAGTTCTCTCAATCTTAGGTATATACGTAGTAAGGACTAAGGAAGGAGCGGGAATGGACGATCTGCTCAAATCTCTCAGCAGAGGCACAAACCTCAGCTCAATACTCATTGCCGTCGCCACTTTCGGAGTGATGTGGGTTCTTTTCAAGGATTCAGAGCTTATCCAATGGTGGGGCTTGTCCCTTTCAGTGGTTGTGGGCCTGCTCGCAGGTGTGATTATAGGACAGGCGACCGAATATTACACCTCCCATTCATATAAGCCAACCCAGAAACTGGCCGAGGCGGGTCAGACCGGTCCTGCCACTGTCATCATCTCAGGCGTGGGACTTGGAATGCTCTCAACAGCCATTCCTGTCGTTACCATCGCCGTCGCCATTATCCTGGCCTATATGTGCGCCAATGGCTTTGATCTTTCAATGTCGGCCCAGTCCCTCAGCCAGGGACTCTACGGCATAGGCATAGCTGCGGTTGGAATGCTCTCAACCCTTGGCATAACCCTCGCTACCGACGCATATGGCCCAATCGCGGATAATGCTGGCGGCAATGCCCAGATGAGTGAACTGGACCCTGAGGTACGCAAACGTACAGATGTACTGGATGCTCTCGGAAACACTACGGCCGCTACAGGAAAAGGTTTCGCCATAGGTTCAGCTGCTCTTACCGGACTTGCCCTGCTGGCTTCTTATATTGAAGAAATCAAGATAGGTCTCGGACACATAGGCAAGCAGATAATGTCCGTATCAGGCGAGATGATAGATGCTGCCCAGGCAACCATACCTGACATTATGGCCTACTATCATGTGGACTTGATGAATCCTACAGTTCTTGTGGGAGTGTTCATCGGTGCGATGATGTCATTCCTTTTCTGTGGTCTTACCATGAATGCCGTAGGACGTGCAGCCCAAAGCATGGTGACTGAGGTTCGCCGACAGTTCCGCGAAATCAAGGGTATATTGACACGCGAAGCAACCCCTGACTACTCACGCTGTGTGGAGATTTCCACAAAGGGTGCTCAGCGCGAGATGCTTCTGCCTTCTTTCATAGCCATATTGGTACCTGTTCTTGTGGGAATGATACTTGGTGTTGCAGGCGTAATGGGCCTGCTCATAGGCGGACTGGGCTCAGGTTTTGTGCTGGCAGTCTTCATGTCCAATTCGGGTGGCGCCTGGGATAATGCCAAGAAATATGTGGAGGAAGGCCATTTCGGAGGCAAGAATTCCGAAACCCACAAGGCTACTGTCACTGGTGATACTGTAGGCGATCCTTTCAAAGATACTTCAGGACCTTCTCTGAACATTCTGATAAAGCTCATGTCAATGGTTTCCATAGTCATGGCCGGTCTTACAGTGTGGATGCACTAGCAAGTAGTCTGTACATGTATTTCAGCAGCTGACGCTATGCGTTATCGCTGATTTTTCTCTTGTTGTCGCTGTGGTTCTGGTGCTTTTTAAGCCAAGGAACCATGGCGTTCTTCTTGTGTCGATGGCAATGGATGTAATTGATAAATACGAGGATCCTAGTATCGTCGGCTCTATGAGCGGCCAAAAGGAGGACAGCAAAGCTCTGACCCGATACAGGGACATCGACCATGATATTAAGAAGGAGGCACTAAGCGTTTTTGAGTAGTTTGGTTATAAATTAGTGCAGGTTTTGTTGAAAATTGCACTAAAGTCAGTGCAATTTATTATATTTGTTGCACTAAATAATGTGCAAAGTTATGGATGCTTTACTTCAGACATATCGAATTCAGCTTAATCTGACTCCAGTAAACTATGTCAGATCCTTTCATGATACCATTAACTGGAAGAATAGATTAATCGGAATTCTGGGACAAAAGGGTGTCGGAAAGTCAACGATGATACTCCAGCACATCAAGATGCATGACAAAATAGAGGAGTCTCTGTATGTTCAGGCTGATGACTTCTATTTTGCCGGTCATAGGATTTATGATCTTGCTTTGGCATTCTTCCAGCGCGGCGGCAAGAAACTGTACATTGACGAAATACACAAATATGCAGGATGGACAACGGAGATCAAGATGATTTATGATCAGTTGCCTCTTCTGCAGGTAGTTTATTCGGGCAGCTCAATTCTGGATCTCAAGAAAGGTGGTAAGGCGGACTTGAGCAGAAGAACAATCGAGTATACTCTGCCTGTCCTGTCATTCAGAGAGTATCTGAATATCACTCAGGGATGGAGTCTTCAGCCGTCTTCGTTGGAGGATATTCTGGCAGGAAAGGTGGACTTTCCATATGGAGAGCATAGACCGATTAAGTATTACCAGGAGTATCTGCATCACGGCTGTTATCCATATTTTACTGAGGAGGATTTCCTGATCAAGTTGAAGCAGGCCGTCAATGCGACGGTCGAGGATGATATTCCAAGATATGCTGAGATGACAGTTGCGGCTGCAGCGAAATTGAAGAAGCTTATGTATATGCTCGCTCAGTCCGTACCGTATAAGCCGAACCATACTAACTTAGCTAGAGATCTTGACATCAGCAGGAATCTTCTTCCTGATTATATAGAGTATTTGGAGAAGTCCGGACTTTTCAATGCATTGCGTGAGAAGTCAACAGGTGACGGCATATTGCAGAAGCTTGAGAAACTTTATCTGGACAATTCCAATATCATCTATGCCCTTGGTCTTGATAAGGCTGATGAGGGTACAATCCGTGAGACGATGTTCCTGACATGGATGAAGCAGAAGCACTCTGTATATTCATCAAAGATTTCAGACTTTGAGATTGGTGACATTACTTTTGAGGTCGGCGGCCGCAATAAGAAAGGAAAGCAACTTAGGGAGGCGGATAAGGGATATATCGTAAAAGATAATATCGAGTACGCCGTCGGCAAGAATGTCCCTATATGGATGTTTGGTTTTAACTATTAGTTTTACGATGAATTTTCTTGCGAAATAAGTCAGTAAAACGGCGCCATATCTTTCAGTAAAATCGTAATCGCGGAGACGCTTACTGGGCGATGTTTTTGCCTGCTTTACTCAGGCGGATGTTCAGATTTCTCGACTCCGCCCTTCGGGCTCCGCTCGAAATGACAAGAGGAAGGCTCCGCTCGGAATGACAGGAGGGTGCTGCGGCAGGGGACGTATAAAAAAGAGGATGACCTTGAATGATAAAACCGTCCATTTTTTGGGGTTCACATCATAGTCATCCTTTTTTGTACCCAGAGCCGGGATCGAACCGGCACGGATTGCTCCACTGGTGTTTGAGACCAGCGCGTCTACCGATTCCGCCATCTGGGCCTAAGTGTTCAGACTTTTGTTAATGCGCAGCTGCGCTTAGCATCGGTCTTAAACTTCTGCAAAGATATTGATAAAATGTGATTCTTGCAAAAGAAATGTTAACTTTGCAAGAAATGTTTGACTCGTTGCGTATTCTATCAATTGGATAAAGACATGGCTTTGGTGAATTTGAATTTTCCTGCATCCTATGACGATATGGCAGCAGCACTGCCCGGATGTTCAGGGATATATGTGGTGGCGGACCGCAATGTCAGCTCCCTGTACGCTCAGCCCATAATTAAGGCATTGGAGCATGCAGGCGCCCCAGTAAAGGGCCTGATGGAAATACGCTGCTCCGAACGTCTGAAGACCTATAAGAACGTAGAAAAGATACAGTCGTGGCTCATTGCCCGGGGAGCTGACAGGAATGCCCTCTTGTTGGCTGTCGGCGGCGGCATCACAACGGATCTGGTGGGTTTTGCCGCCTGCACCTATAAGAGGGGAATTAAATATGCCAATGTTCCCACCACACTGCTTGCCATGGTCGATGCAGGAATAGGTGGCAAGACAGGCTGCAATATAGGCTCTTACAAAAATATGGCGGGCATAATAAAGCAACCCCACACCACTTTCATCATGCCTTGGTTTTGCCGCAGCCTCTCACGCAAATTATTCTGCGACGGTTATGCCGAGCTGCTCAAGACTTTCATAATAGGTGATGCCGAAGCCTATGATATTGCTGTCAAGGATAAGGACCATAAGAGATTGGATGAACTGATTTCCAGGGCTGCCTCAATCAAAGCCAAGATAGTCGAGGCCGATCCGGACGAGGCCGGCTTGCGTAAAGTTCTCAATCTGGGGCACAGTTTTGCCCATGCAATAGAATTCAAATCTGCCCATGCTTGGCTGCCATGGCATAGGCATATATCTCATGGCCAGGCAGTTGCAATGGGAATGATAATGGCTGCAAGAATGTCGGAAGAACTCAAGTTGGCACAAGCAGGCCTCGCTGACAGGCTTACCTCAGATTTCAGGAGTCTTGGCCTCCCTACGGAAAGCCCCTGGGATTTCGAAGCCCTCAGGCCCATAATGCGTACTGATAAGAAATCCAAGGATGGAAAAGTCAGTTTCATCCTGATTGCAAGCATTGGGAAAGTAGTGATGAAGGATATAGGATTATGATTTGCGTATCGATACAGAATAAGAATGCAACAGAGATAACTGCACTGCTGCAGGAAGTGCAGATAGCCGAGATAAGACTGGACAGCTGTACGCTCAGCGATGAGGAAATAGATGAAATTTTCAGCAGCGACCTGCCCCTTGTCGCCACCTGCCGCATTGACCTCTCTGGCTTGCATGAGTCGGAGCACAGGCTTATCAGGGCCATCAAGGCAGGTGCCCGCTATGCCGATTTGGAGATAGAAGCACCCAAGCCCATGGCCAAACGCATTGCCAAGGCCTGCAAGGACTGGGGTACTATGCTCATTCGTTCATATCATGATTACGAATCTACTCCAGATGCGGACATCCTCAGGCAGATGGTGGACAAATGCCGCCTTCATGATGCCGACCTTGTGAAGATTGTTACCACCGCAAAATCGGAAGAAGATGCAGCGCGTGTACTTGGCCTCTATAAATATTACACTGCAGAATCTCTGGTGGCTTTTGCAATGGGAGAGTTTGGCAGCAGTTCAAGGATAGAATGCCTTAAGGCAGGGGCTCCTTTCAGTTATGCCTGCTTAAGTTCCGAAGAAGCCACAGCAGGAGGCCAGATTCCTTATAAGCAGATGAGACATATGGTCTATGGGTCTTTCCCTGTTCTGCAATCTCGCCCCATGCGCATGCCTGCATCCAAAAGCTATGCTCAGAGAGCCATAGTGGCTGCTGCCCTTTCAGACGGAGAAAGTGTACTCGGAGGCTACAGTCCTTGTGATGATTCTGAGGCTGCCAAATCCCTTGCCCTGGACCTTGGAGCACAGTTGAGGGAAGAAAATTGCGAGGATGGATCCAAAAAGCTGATTATCAAAGGAATATCTGCTTCCAAAGGCTGCTTGGGTCAGACTGTACTCAATGTAGGAGAGTCCGGTCTGCTGACACGCCTCATGATTCCCCTAGCTGCCCAGCTCTTCAAGGACGGTGCCGACATACAAGGACGAGGCACCTTGTTGGACAGGCCGCTACAGGGAGCCGCAGCTGCAATGGCCGCCATGGGCGCCCAATCCAGCTGCCAAGCTGCTTCAGCCGCAGACCTCATGGTCCCTCTCCATATTCAAGGCCCTCTGGGACATGGCAGATTCAGCATTGACGGCAGCAAGTCATCCCAGCTCATCTCAGGAGCGCTGATGGCTTTCCCTCTGTCAGACAAGCATATATCCCTCAGTGTCACCAATCCCGTGAGCATACCATACATCTACATGACCATGGATATACTGCGCAAGTTCGGCATAAAGATACGCAGTGAAATGTATGGTGGCAGGGCTCTGTTAGATGAGGACTGGAGCAAGTGTACTGAGATATTGCTCAAGGTCAAGGAGAACCAGAGCTACAAGGCTGCCGAATTTGACTTGGAGGGAGATTGGAGCGCAGCGGCTGTGTTTCTGGCAGCGGGAGCAGTGTTCGGTCAGACCGCCCTCACCGGGCTCGACACCACTTCTCTTCAGGCTGACC
>CAMFRR010000045.1 GCA_945982095.1 uncultured Bacteroidales bacterium | reverse complement strand
GAAATATATAGTGCCTCTGATTTTCGAGGACTATATGTTCAGCTTCTTGATGGAAGAATATGGATTTCTAGGCTGCATACTTGTCATCATACTGTATGTGAGTCTGTTTGCACGAGGGGTCATAATTGTGCGAAACTGCTCCAAGCGTTTTGCGAAGACCTGCATCGGAGGCCTGGTGTTCCTTATCACCTTCCAGGCCCTCTTCCATATCCTTATCAACTGCAACATAGGCCTGCTTACGGGACAGACCCTGCCTATGATCAGCCACGGAAAGAGCTCATTCCTTTGTTTCACAGTGGCTTTCGGAGTGATACTGTCCATCTCGCGTATGGCGAACAATAAGATACGCAAGGAAATGAACGAAGCGCGCAAGCTCATGCAGGAGGACAGCGTAAAGGCAGCGGTGTCGGATATTGAAGCATTGGAAGCCAGCCTGGAAAGTGGAGAACAGGCTTTTGAAGATTTTTTTGACAACAGCAAAAAGAGCATATAAAATGAGAGTTATAATCAGCGGAGGTGGTACAGGAGGGCACATATTCCCTGCCGTTGCGATAGCCAACAGCTTGCGCAAGGCTGACCCTTCTGTGGAGATACTGTTTGTGGGAGCCGAGGGCAAGATGGAGATGGAGAAAGTGCCGGCTGCAGGATACAGCATCAAGGGGCTGCCGGTTGCAGGTCTGCAGCGCAAACTCACAGCCAAGAACCTTCTGCTGCCGTTCAAGGTTGCCAAAAGCTACCTTATGGCAGGACGCATAATCAAAGAGTTCAAGCCTGACATAGTGGTAGGCGTGGGCGGTTATGCCAGCGCCCCTGTACTGTGGAACGCCCAGGCCAAGCGTATTCCTTGCCTTATACAGGAGCAGAATTCATATGCGGGCCTTACCAACCGCACCCTCGCAAAGAGGGCAGGCAAAATATGCGTGGCATATGACAATATGGAAAGATTCTTCCCAAAAGACCGCATAGTGTTCACAGGCAATCCTATACGTGAGGGTTTTGCTGTCACTACCGCTGAGGCGAAGGCTGAGGGAATCGCGCATTACGGGCTGGACTTCGAGAAGAAACAAATACTCATCATAGGCGGCTCGCTGGGCTGCCGTACCCTCAACCGCAGCATGGTGAAATGGATAGAAGAAGGCTGTCCCGGTGGGGAAAATGTGGAAATCATGTGGCAGTGCGGAAAATATTACGAGAAGGACATGCTTGCTTTCATGCAGGGCAGGAATCTGCCCTATGTGCACCTGAGCGCCTTCATTGACAGGATGGACCTGGCTTATGCCGCTGCGGACCTGGTAGTTTCGCGCAGTGGAGCTTCTTCGATTTCTGAGCTTTGTGTTTGCGCAAAAGCTTGTATCTTTGTACCTTCGCCTAATGTAGCCGAGGACCACCAGACTTCCAATGCCATGGCCCTGGTGAATAAGGGTGCAGCGGCGATAGTGAAAGATGCGGAAGCGGAGGAGAAGCTCATGAGTGAAGCCATGCGTCTGGTGAATGATGCCGCCGCCCTGCGCAAGATGGAGAAGAACATTGCCCCTCTGGGCATTGATGACGCTGATGAGAGGATAGTGAAGGAGATTTTTGCATTGGTGGGCCGCAAAAAACAGGCTTAGACCGAAAAAAGGGAAAAAGATGAAAAAGAACGTATATTTCATAGGTATAGGCGGAATAGGCATGAGCGCCTTGGCCAGATACTTCAAGGCCAAGGGCTGCAATGTGTCCGGATATGACAGAACCCCTTCGGAACTCACAGAAAGGCTGCAGTCCGAAGGCATTGAGGTGCATTATGAGGATGATATTAATTATATTCCCAAAGACATAGAAGACACCCTCGTCATTTGGACCCCTGCCATTCCTCAAGATATGGGCGAGCTTTGCTATGTCAAGGAACATGGCTACAGGCTGGTGAAACGAAGCAGGGCCCTGGGCGAAACGAGCCGGGGAATGCGCTGCCTCGCAGTAGCCGGAACCCATGGAAAAACCACCACCAGCACCCTCCTGGGCCACATTTTCCAGGATAGCGGCTGCGGCTGCAACGCCTTCCTCGGGGGCATCTCCAAAAACTACGACACCAACCTCCTTCTGGCGGACAACAAGGTTTTCGTGGCCGAGGCCGATGAATTCGACCGCAGTTTCCTCCAGCTCTTCCCTGAAATTGCCGTGATAACGGCAATGGATGCAGACCACCTGGATATTTATGACAACATCAGCAAGGTGCACGAGGCCTTCCGCAGTTTCGCGGCACAGGTCAGCGGCACTCTTATCACGAAACTGGGCCTGCCCGTCAGCGAGTCCGACACCAAGGCTAAGCTGCTGCACTACAGTCTCGAAGACAATAGGGCTGATTTCTATGCTTCGAAGCTCAACAGCGATGAAAAAGGCCATTACATCTTCGAACTCCACTATCCAGGCGGAAGCATTGAAGGCATACGTTGCGGCATACCGGGCAGGGTGAATGTGGAAAACAGCATAGCAGCGGCGGCAGCGGCTCTCAGCTTCGGTCTTGAACCTGAGAAAGTGAAGCATGCCATCGAAACCTACCGCGGAGTAAAAAGGCGTTTCGACATACATGTCAATAACGGAAAGCACATATACATAGACGATTATGCCCATCATCCTGCAGAACTCGAAGCGGCCATAGGCAGCATACGGGGTATGTTTCCGGGACATAAGATGACTGCAGTGTTCCAACCTCATCTTTACACCAGGACCAGGGATTTTGCAGCGGAGTTTGCAGCAGCCCTGAGCGGAGTCGACAAGCTGATACTTCTGGACATTTACCCTGCCAGGGAGCTTCCTATACCGGGAGTGGACAGCAGCATTATCTTCAAAGATGTGAAGGCTGGGGAAAAGATGATGATAAAGAAGGAAGAATTGATGCAAGTGCTTGAGAAGGAAGACATTGACGTACTTGTCACCTTCGGGGCCGGCAACATAGACAGATTCATTGAGCCAATAACCGAACTGCTTGAAAAGGATAATTGACATATTGCTTCCGCTAAGCCTGACCGTGCTTTGCTGCTTGGCTCTGCTGATTGGCGTACTGGGAAACAGACGCAATTGCAGCAGCGTCAAGTGCAGGGCCGTGCACATTGAGCTGGCTGACAGTGCAGAGAGAAGTTTCATATCCCCGGCGGGACTGAAGAGATTGCTGGACAAGGAATATGGAGGCTATCTCAATGTTCCTCTCGAGGGCATCAGCACAGCCCGTATGGAGAAGATACTGCAGGAGCAGGGCTTTTTCCAGGAATCTGTGTGTTATACCACAAGGGACGGGGTCCTGCATGTTGAAGCAAAGCAATGCACACCCTTGCTGAAGATGGCCGACGGGTCGGGAACCTGGTATTTCGCAAGAGACGGGAGATATTTCTGGACTGAAGGCGACCCGTGCAAGGGCACAAGGGCCATAAGCGGAAAGGCTGATACTCGTAACGAGCTATGGATGAGCAGGGTATGTGCTTTGGGAGAATATCTCAGCTATGAATTGCCTTCGGAATTGAAGCTTTCCCACATCGATTGCAGCCGCGAAGGCAACTTCAGGCTACGTTTCGCCGGAATGACGGAGTCTTTCACAATAGGGCAGCCTACAGGCCTTGAAGAGAAGTTGAGCCTAGTGGAAAAATATCTCCGTATGAAGGAAGATGGCCTCACTGAAGGGAAAGAATACACGAATGTTGATGTTCAATACCACGGACAAATTGTCTGCAAATAATATATAAAGCTATGGCAGAGAAACACATAGTAACAATTGACCTCGGCACTGAGAAACTGGGTGTAAGCGTTGCCGTCATTGACGACGACCAGAAGCTCTCAGTGGTCTATTACGACGAATTCGCTTCGGACGGCATAAAGCACAGCCGCGTAAGCAACCCCAAGAAGCTGGCTGCCAAACTCAAAGAAGTGATTTCCCAGATACAGGAAGAATTGCACATACACGTTACTGAAGTGATGGTGAACGTGCAACGCTACGGCATACGCCAGTTCGACCATGAGGAAATCATGGACAGCAGTGACGGGCGCAGCGTGTCCGAAGCAGACATAAGCTTGCTCAATTCAATGGTGATGGATTGCGAGGTGGCTGAGGACGAGAGGATAATAAGCTGTATCGCACAGAGTTACGACCTGGACGATGATGAGTTGAATGTGGACCCTTGCGATGTCGTGGGTATGAACTCACGCACAATCAAGGGTAAATATAAGGTATATGCCCTGAAGAAAACGGCCCTGAACAACATCGAGACAGCCTTCAGGGAGTGCGGGGTGAACCTGGTTCACACAGTGTTCGTACCTGATCTTATTGGTGCCGGGGTGCTGAGCGAGAACGAGATGCAGAGCGGTGTGGCCCTCATAGACCTGGGAGCCGGCGCATCTTCCGTTTCCATATTCCAGGGCGGTGTGCTGAGGCATTACGGCAGCATTCCATTCGGCGGCAATAACATCACCGTGGATATACAGAATGTGTGCGGCATTAGCCTGAGGCTGGCTGAAAACATAAAGATGGCTTTCGGCGGCTGCATGCCTCACCGTCTGGGCAGCCTGGGCGAAAAGAAACTGCGCATCACCAACACCGTGGACAAGTCCAACCGCGAGGTCAGCGTGAAATATCTCTCTGAAATCATCACTGCAAGGGAAGGCGAGATACTCAATGCCCTGCTCTATGACATACAGCAGAGCGGATACGCTGACAAGCTCAAGAGCGGAGTCATTGTAACAGGTGGCGGAGCGTCGATGCTCAACATCTGCCATTTCATCAAGGATATTTCAGGCTACAACGCCAAGGTGGCAGCCACGAGCAGGGACCGCTTCGAAGCCGACAGCGACCTTTTCTTCAATGTCGGAGCCAGCATGAGCTGTGGACTGCTGCGAAAATACTCCCTGACAGACACTATGGGGTGCGAAGAGGTAAAGGCAGAAAACCTTCAGTTTGAGAGCATCACTGAGATAGACGAAGCGCAAGTCGAAGCTGAGGTCAAGGATAAAGAAGAGTCTGCAAACGTACAGTCTGAGAACGGCAGTCTCTTCGCAGATGAAGAAATGACCATTCAGCCGGAAGAGAAGATGCACAGTTTTTTCAGCTCATTAGGCAAGAGGATGTTCAATAAGGGAGGAAAGAAAGAAACCAGAACCTCAAAGGAAAAAGTTGAACAGAAGGCTGCGACAAGGACAGATGCCAAAACGGGCTTCGACTCCATGTTCGGCGAAGATGAAGATGTATAATTATGGATATAGTATTCAAACCAAATGACTGGCAGCCTGAAAATTCCAACATAAAGGCCATTGGCGTGGGCGGAGGCGGCCAGAACGCCGTAACGTACATGTACAACCAGCATATTGAGGGTTGTACCTTCATTGTGTGCAACACTGACAAACAGGCACTTGACAACAGCAACGTGCCTATAAAGATACAGCTGGGCAACGGCCTGGGCGCCGGATGCAACCCAATCAAGGGACGTAATGCGGCTACTGAGGCTATGGATGAAATAGCGGAAAAGGTGCTGGATTGCGGCACGGAGATGCTTTTCATCACCGCAGGCATGGGCGGAGGCACAGGTACTGGCGCAGCTCCGGTTATTGCCAAGATGGCCAAGGAGAGGAACATACTTACAGTGGGAGTGGTCACGATTCCTTTCCGCAATGACGGCAAGGAGACCTTCGCCAAAGCCCAGGACGGAATTGCTGAGATGGAGAAGAACGTGGACAGCCTCATTGTCATAGATAACGAGAAACTGTATGAGGTATATGGAGATACCCTCGCCCACGAAGCCTACCCCAAGACCGATGAGGTACTGGCCACCGCCGTGCGCTGCATTGTGGAAATCATCAAGAAGAAGGGTTATGTGAATGTGGATATGGAGGATGTGAAGACCATGATGAAGGATAGCGGAGTAGCCATAATGGGCATGGGCTGCGGTAGCGGCGAGCACAGGCTTGAGGAAGCCGTGCAGCAGGCCATAGAGTCTCCCCTCCTGAATGACATAGACCTTATGACAGCAAAGAACCTGCTTGTGAACATCACCAGCGGTTTCAATGAGCAGGGCCTGCACATGGGCGATCTGAACAGGATAGACAAGCTCATCGAGGCTCACACCGGCCCCGGAAAATATTTCAAGAGGGGCCATGTATATGAATATGACCCTGAATATGGGGACAAGGTCAACATTACCATCATAGCCACAGGATTCGACATGGATGTGCTGGGAGGTGTGGTATTGGACGACCTGACAATAAAAATCGACTCCAATTATGA
Organism: uncultured Bacteroidales bacterium; assembly: GCA_945982095.1. Classification (GTDB taxonomy): domain Bacteria; phylum Bacteroidota; class Bacteroidia; order Bacteroidales; family UBA932; genus Cryptobacteroides. Next base: position 658 of record CAMFRR010000045.1, on the reverse strand, counting down.
ATATAGTCCGGAGAAAGATGTAACTTTGTCGCTTACGGAGAAAATCAAGATAGGTCCTAACGACAGCCGCAACGTTCCCAAGTTCAATTTCAGCGAGGCTCCATGCCTCTGGGGAGACGTGAACGGACGCATGAATGACCTTGAGTGCACTCCTTCAATCAAGAGAATTAAAAGCAAGTAATTTGAAATGTCACGCAGAACAAGAGTAAGATTCGCTCCATCTCCTACCGGCCCACTGCACATGGGCGGAGTCAGGACGGCACTTTACAACTATCTTTATGCCAAGCAGAAAGGTGGAGATTTCATAATAAGGATTGAGGATACGGACAGCCAGCGTTTCGTTCCCGGTGCAGAACAGTATATAATCGAGGCCCTTTCATGGTGCGGCATCATTCCTGACGAGGGAGTGGACATGAGCACAGGCAAGGTGGTCGAGCAGGCTTCAGAGAAGCATCCTCATGCCCCTTACCGCCAGAGTCAGCGCCGCGGCCTTTACCGCAAATACGCTGAAGAGCTTGTGGAGAAAGGCTGGGCTTATTATGCTTTCGATACGGCAGAAGAGCTGAATGCAGCACGCGCAGCCGCCGAGGCTGAGGGAAAGACCTTCATCTACAACGCAGAGACTCTGTCTCTTATACACATCTCCGAGCCCACGAGA
>CAMFRR010000044.1 GCA_945982095.1 uncultured Bacteroidales bacterium | reverse complement strand
GGATTGTGGTGGAGGAAATAGGCCTGGGCCACAAGAGCATTTGTGCCGCCCTGCTCCCATATGACATGCAGCTGGAAGCAAAACGCCAACAGGTTGAAGACCAATTCATTCGCATAGGTCATCTAAACTTGAGCCATGCCATTCCCGGAGCAGACGGACGCCCTATACGTCCAACTCTGGCCTCTGAACAGACTACAGGATACCGCAACAAACTTGAATTCACTTTCAGCGAACAACGCTGGCTGTATACGGGAGAAAATCCAGAAGAAATCACTCCTTCCGACCGTCTTGGACTGGGCTTCCATGTAGGCCGTTTCTTCGACAAGGTACTGGATATAGAACAATGCCATCTCCAACCCTCCCCTTCCAATGAAATACGTAATTTCATACGTCAATACGCAAAGGATAACGGCCTGACATTCTTTAACATACGCAATCATCACGGCTTCCTTCGCAATATGGTTGTACGCACAACTGAAAATGGCAACGTAATGCTCATAATGGTATTCTATCATGAAGATGTTCCTGCCCGTACAGCCCTTTTGGATGCCATTCTGGCAAATTTCCCAAGCATCACCAGCCTCTACTATGTAATCAACGGCAAATGCAACGACAGCATAGCCGACCAGGACTGCATATTATATAAAGGTGATGAGGCCATATATGAAAGCATGGAATCCCTGAGATTCAAAATTGGACCCAAATCTTTCTATCAGACCAACAGCAGACAAGCATATAGGCTCTATAGTGTGGCCAGGGAATTTGCAGCCCTCACAGGAAAGGAAGTAGTATACGACCTTTATACCGGCACCGGCACCATAGCCCAATTTGTCAGCGCTGCAGCCAGCAAGGTAATAGGCATAGAGTATGTTCCTGAAGCCATTGCAGACGCCAAAGCCAATGCGGCAGCCAACGGCATAAACAACTGTGAGTTCTTTGCCGGAGACATGAAAGAAGTGCTGACCTCAGACTTCATACAGGCTCACGGACATCCTGACGTGATTATACTTGATCCTCCACGCGCAGGCATACACCCTGATGTGGCAAAGGTAATTCTGGATGCAGCTCCTGACCGTATGGTGTATGTAAGCTGCAATCCTGCATCTCAGGCACGCGACCTTGAGATCCTGTGCAACTCTGCAGAGGAAAATGGGGTTCATTACCGCATCACGGCCATACAGCCGGTGGATATGTTCCCGCACACCCACCATGTTGAAAATGTTGTTGCACTTGAGAAGTATTAATTCATAACATAGACCATGTCAATCACTACCATATTATTGCTTCTGCTCGGAATTGCGCTGGTTGTCATCGGATCCAATTATCTGATTGACGGAGCGTCAGACATTGCACGCAGAAGCGGCTTGAGCGAATTTCTCATTGGCCTTACCATAGTCGGAATAGGCACCAGCACGCCTGAGATGGTTGTATCTTTCATATCGGCATTCAGGGGAAGTTCTGACATGTCCGTAGGAAATATCATAGGCAGCAACATTTTCAACACCTTCCTGATTCTGGGCGTTTCAGCAGTTATCCTGCCCATCGCCATCACCAAGGACAACATCAGAAAAGACATTCCTCTGAACATTGCAGCCACTGCCCTGCTCATCATCCTGGGCATGAACCACAGTCTCTTCGGCACCGGCAACTCGGATATGATTTCCAGGCTGGACGGAGCCCTGATGCTGATATGCTTTGTTCTCTATATGTACTCATCCTTCAAATCAGGCCATACAGATACTGACAATTGTAGTGAAACAAATGTGTTACCCACTACCAACAAACCTGTTTTATTGTCTGTGTTTATGATAGTTGGCTCTTTAGCCGCATTAATCATAGGTGGTAATCTATTTGTAGACAACGCCAGCCTGCTTGCACGCCATTTCGGGATGAGCGACAAGCTGATAGGCATCAGCATACTTGCCGTAGGCACTTCTCTGCCTGAGCTTGCGACCTGCGTAGCCGCTGCAGTAAAGAAAAAAGGACAGATGGCATTGGGCAACATCATAGGCAGCAACATCGCCAACATACTCCTGATTCTCGGAGGCTCAGCCCTTATACATCCTCTGGATATGTCCAACATAAATGTGACAGACCTGGGCTTCGTAATGTTGTCTGTGCTCTTCCTTCTCGCCAGCTATTTCACTTTTACCAAAAAGACCCTGGACCGTGTGGAAGGAGTTGCGCTGCTCGCCTTGGCAGGCATTTATTTCTATCTATTGTTCACAGCAAATTAATCAAGCAATGAAAGCTACTGAATATACTCTCATCAATGTTGCAGACGGCCAGCGTTTCGAGGATGCCGGATGGACACTTTCATATCCCCAGTCGGCGACAGCCTCTCTTGTGAGAGCAGAATACAAGAAGAACGAGTTTCTTGCCGACCCTGCGGAAGAAGGGCTTTTCCGTTACCACAACTGGCTGCCTGTAAAACGCTTGCTCAAAGGCAGCTGTGCCCCGGTAACCTACAAATCCAAGGGTCTCGCTGACACTTTGGGTCTGAAGAACCTCTACATCACAATGAGCGGATGGAATCCTGAGGTCGGTGCATTCTTCAAGACTGCATCATTCAAGGAGACCGAGGCATACAGCGTATGCGGCCGCATGGATGAAAATGAGAAACGTGTGATTGTCGTGGCTTCGGCCGGCAACACTGCCCGTGCCTTCGCATCTGTATGCAGCCAGAACAATATTCCTCTTGTTGTGAGCATTCCTTATGACAATCTCCAGGCCCTGTGGTTCGATGCCCCTCTGAATCCTTGCGTGAAGATAATATGCAGTCCTGAGGGCTCGGACTATTATGATGCAATAGCCCTTGCAGACAAACTCTGCAGTGACCCTATGTTTTTTGCTGAAGGAGGAGCCAAGAATATAGCCAGAAGGGATGGAATGGGAACATGCTATCTCTCTGCAATAGAAGCAATTGGCACCATTCCAGATGCATATTTTCAGGCCGTCGGAAGCGGTACGGGTGCAATTGCGGCATATGAGAACAATCTGCGCATCATTGAAGACGGACGTTTCGGATACAAGAAGACCAGACTCATGCTGTCACAGAACGAGCCATTTACGATAATGTATGATTCTTGGGCCACACGCAGCCGCAGCCTGGTCGATTTCCCTGCCGAGAAAGCCCGCGAAGCTTCTGCCGAAATCAAGGCCAAGGTTCTGAGCAACCGCAAACCGCCATATTCCATTGCCGGAGGCCTCTTCGATGCGCTTGAGGACAGCAATGGAGAAATCTACAGCGTAAGCAACTCTGAGCTTGAGTACTGGGGCGAAATGTTCCATGAGAAGGAAGGCGTGGATATCCACCCGGCTTCAGCTGTTGCGGTGGCATCACTTTCGCAGGCACTCGATAACGGTGACATAAACGAAGACGACATCATCATGCTCAATATTACAGGAGCGGGCGAACAGAAACGTCAGGATGAATGCGGAGACAAAATCGTCCATGCCAAAGCTATGCTTGTGATGGATCCTGAGGCAGATGCTTCAGAAATAGTGGCTCAAGTAAAGAAACTTTTCTAATTAAGGGCGGGAAATGATACAGCTGCTCCAAGACTTTGGTATAGGCAAGATGGCCGAAAAGCTTGACACTCTGAATGTCAAGGATAATCTGGCGCAACAGTTGGAACACATTAAGGAAACAGATCCTCAAACACTGATGCACGAACTGCTCAGCAGCGCCTTGGACTTCGGGTTGAAACTCATTGCCGCATTCGCCATATATGCTGTGGGAATGTGGGTGATAAGGCGCATCAAAAAGACGGTAATGAGCACCATGCAGCGCAGGGGCAGAGACAAGGCTATTGTTTCATTTGTACAAAGTCTGCTCTCAGTCCTGCTGACCCTTATGCTCATCATAATGGTTATCAGCGCCTTGGGCATCAACACAACCTCATTGGCAGCCATCTTGGCAGCATCCGGAATGGCAATAGGCATGGCTCTGAGCGGAGCGATGTCAAATTTTGCAGGAGGAATGCTAATTCTGATATTCAAGCCGTTCAAAGCCGGTGATTACATAGAGACAAACGGTTTCGGAGGCACTGTACACAGCATCTCCATATTCAGTACCGAAATACATACCCCTGACAACAAGACCATATACATCCCAAACGGCACTTTATCCAATGCGCCTATCAACAACTTCACATCCTGCGTATTCCGCAGGGTTGAATGGCAGATAGACACAGCATACGGAACGGAGGTGGAACATATGAGGGAGGTGGCTCTCTCCTTGGTGGAAGAAGAGAAACTCATCCAACACATCAGCGACGGAGCTCCTGACAATCCAAGCTGCAACATACTCAGCCTCAAGGACTCATCAGTACTTTTTACCATACGCGCATGGGTTAAGGCCGAAGACTACTGGAGCGTTTACTTCAATTTGAACAACTCCCTGTACACCAATCTGCCTAAAGCGGGCATACAGTTCCCTTTCCCTCAGATGGATGTACACATACATAAGGAAAACTAATAAATCCAATCATTATGGAAACACCAGATAAATTTTCGGACATATGTCCGTATACTGATGAAGAGGCTGTAAAGGCCATTTCCAAAATCGCCTCCCATCCTATGATTACCAAGGTTTCCCAGTATTATTATCCTGAGAAACCTGCAGGCTGGCTGTCGTCACAATTGAGAAAAATCAAAAGTATAGCTGAGCTCCAAGATAAAGTCGTATCAACAATAGTGGAGAAAGTGTTGTCAAAATCAGCCAAGAACTTCACTTATGAAGGAGTGGACAACCTGCCTAAGGACAGATGCTACCTCTTGATGAGCAATCACAGGGACATAATTCTGGACCCTGCCATCACCCAGCTTGTCATGCACAAGACCAACAATCCCACCACACAGATATGCGTGGGCAGTAATCTCATCACCAACCAGTTCATAGAGAGCCTTATACGCTCTAATCGTATGATCAAGGTGGTACGCGGCATATCTGCAAGGGAATTATATATGAGTTCGCAGCTTCTGTCTGAGTACATAAGGCTTACCATCACCAGCAACACCAGCAGCATATGGCTGGCCCAACGCCAGGGACGTACAAAAGATGGCCTTGACATTACAGAACAGGGTCTCCTCAAAATGCTGGACATGTCAGGAAAGGGCAGTTTCAGCGAGAATTTCTCCGAGCTCAATATCGTGCCACTGAGCATTTCATATGAATTTGAGCCTTGTGACATACAGAAGGCCCGCGAAATTTACATTTCACGCCGTGAAAAATATGTCAAGTCTCCAAACGAGGACACAATGAGTATTCTTACGGGCATTACCCAGCAGAAAGGAAATATACACCTTTATATAGGCACTCCTATTTCAGAGAAAGAAATCATTGCAGCAGGTGACTGCGACAAGAACGACCGCTACAGGGAACTGCGTCATGCCGTCAATAAACGTGTCATAGCCGGCTACCATCTCTGGGACAACAACTACATAGCCTACGACATGATTTCAGGCAATGAAGAGTATGCACACATGTATACTCCTGAACAAAAGGAGCATTTCATAGAGTATATGAGCATACAGCTGGACTGTGTGGAAGATACAATAGACAGGAAAGAGTTGGAAGACATCTTCCTGCATATCTATGCCAACCCTGTCTTCGCCAAAAAGAAACTGGAGGCAGGAGAATATATTGCAAACGAATAGCTTAGCTTTACAGTTCGCTTGCAAAAAGCAGCGAACTGTCGCCGTAACTTAGGAATCTGTAATCATTTTCAAGCGCGTGGTCATAGACTGCGCGCCAATTGTTTCCTATGAAGGCAGAAATCAAGAGCAGCAAGGTACTCTGTGGCTGGTGAAAATTAGTAACCAGTATATTCACTATACGCAGCTTGTAGCCTGGAACAATGATAATCTTGGTTCCAAGGCTGAGTTCTGCCATATCATGTTCACGCATATATGCTATGAGAGCCGCCAAAGCGTCCGTGACTTCGGTCTCAGGGCCATTGTCTTCATATGGCTCCCACTGACATATGTCAGAGAGCTCCTTTCCTTTATGACAACGCACACCTGCCCAATAAAGTGACTCCAGAGTACGTACAGATGTGGTTCCTACGGCTATCAGGGGCTTATTCGCAATTTTCAGAGCCAAAAGTTTCTGCAAAAAATCCAGGCTCACAACGAAAGGTTCCCTGTGCATTACATGCCCTTCGATTTTCTCGCTCTTAACCGGCAAAAACGTGCCTGCACCCACGTGTAGGCACACTTTTTCTATGTCTATGCCCTTTGCTGATATGCGCTCCATAATCTCTGGAGTGAAGTGCAGACCGGCCGTAGGAGCCGCTACAGAGCCTCTGAGATTCGCGTATGTCGTCTGATACCTTTCCAGGTCTATATCCTGTGTATCCCTGTTGAGATATGGAGGGATTGGAATATTGCCGCAAAGGTCCAACACTTCAGAAAAATCCATATCGCTCTTCCAATTGAACTCAACTATGGAACTCTCACCCTCACGTTCAATTAACCTGGCTCGCATATCCACTTTTGCAAGTTGAGCATCGTCCATTGGATTCATGAGGAAAAGCTCTTCTGCGTTTTTCCATTTCTTGACATTGCCTACGATGCAGCGCCAGCTGCAGGTATGCCTTGCTGCGAAGTTTCTGACATAATCAGCCGGATTATAAGGCTGGAGACAGAATATCTCAATATGGGCACCGCTAGCCCTGTGGAAATGCAATCTCGCAGGAACAACCCTGGTTTCATTGAAAACCATCATTGCATCCTCAGGCAAGAAGTCCGGCAATAGTTTGAATTTGCTGTCGATAATGCCATTTTTATAAACAAGCAGCTTTGAAGCATCTCTTGTCTGCAAGGGAAACTTGGCAATCCTCTCATCAGGAAGATTATAATTATAGTCTGAGATTTTAATCTGAGGTATCATAATATGTAAATT
>CAMFRR010000043.1 GCA_945982095.1 uncultured Bacteroidales bacterium | reverse complement strand
CACGTAAGGAGTCGTCGGCAGCGTCAGATGTGTATAAGAGACAGGTCCGAAGCCACTCCGTCAGATATGTCCATCATGGCGCCCACTGCCCCACTCTTTCCAAGCAGGATTCCAAGCTCTATGCGAGGCTTTGGCATATAATGTCTCTCAATGAGATATTTCTCAAATTTACCATTTTCTTCTTCGGAGACGGCAGAGCTTTCCGAAGGGATTTCAGCAGAGCTTTCGAAAGGGACTTCAGCAGTGTTTTCGAAAGGGACTTCAGCAGAGTTTTCCGAAGACTTTTGCGCAGAGGCATTGGACGCGCGTTCAAAAACCAAAGAGAGTCCCGCGGCCGAATCGCCGAGATTGCCGCTGACGCAAATGATATCCCCTGGCCTTGCCCCACTGCGCTTTATGCTGCTCCCTTTGGGACAGCGGCCCAGCACAGTCACGCATATGCATAGCCCCTTTTCGGATGCGGTGGTGTCGCCTCCGAGCAGAGGAAAGCCGTACTCGCGCGAAATATCCCCATATCCCCTGATGAACTCATCCAGCCACGAGTCGGCATCAGCGAAGGCAGCCCCGGGCCCTGAAAGCCCCGCCTTTTCCAGCACAGTGTCAAAATCAGCCGGCAGAGCCAGAGCCAGGAAGGAGCCCACAGCCTCAGCCCCCATAGCGGCAATGTCGCTGAAATTCGAAGCAGCGCTCTTCCACCCCAGCTGGTAAGGGCTCACGTCAGAGAGCAGAAAATGGCTCCCCTCCACCAGCATATCCGTGCTCACCACGGTCTCCCACGAGGAATCCTGGGGAATCACCGCACAATCGTCGCCAATGCCCAGAACCCCCTCTTGAGTCCCGAAAGCTGAACTCACTTGCTTTATGAAATCAAACTCGCTTCTCATTGCTTTGTCGCGTCCTTATGAGTCATCATCTTGCGCCAGCGGAAATAGCCATACACTGCCATTATGGTGTAGAAGGCATACAACAGAGCGTAAGCATGTATATCCTTGTAAATGTACAGGCCCACACTGGCCGCATCCACCACGAACCACAGCCACCACTGCTCAATCCACTTGCGTGAAAGCATCACCATTGCAATAATGCTGAGTGTGGTGGTGAAACTGTCGGCATTAGGCACAGTGCTATCAGTCCAGTTCATCAGTACGTAACGTATAGAGAAGAAGAGCGCAATTGCGGCGGCCAAGAGCAAGGGCCACAGCTTCAAGGGTGTGCGGGCAACAGGAAGCTCAACTCCCTTTTTCCCGCTGCCCCATTGCCAGGCACAGAAGCCGTATATCGCGATTATGACATAATATATGTCTATGGCGAAATCTGCGTACAAGCCGGCTTTAAAATATACGAAAAGGGATATAATCGGCATGATTATACTACTGACCCACATCCACTTGCTTGCCCTTATCTCTTGTATAAGATAAAGCAATCCAACTGCTGTTCCCAGCAGTTGGAGAGCATTGTTGCTTATGTATTCTATGATTGTTTCCATCTTGGAATTATCAGAAATGCAGGGCTATGGTTCCCAGGGCTGTGAAACCGGCGGTAGGAATGAAGCCTATCTGGGTGTAGCGATTGTCGTTGGTGTGGCCATAGCTGGAAGCTATTGCAGAATATACCCAGGCGCTCTGGGCATAATGGCTGTTGAAGATATTGCCCAGTTTCACACCGAAGTCCACGCTGCGCATCCAGCTCTTGCCCACTTCGAGGGTATAGCCTATGTTGATGTCGGTGAAGGTATAGGCAGGAAGGCTGCGTTCAATATTCTGTGTATTGTCTATATACTGCCTTGAAACATAGTTGGTGCTCCACACTACCCTGGCTCCGTGAAGGAAGCGGAAAGTTGCGTTCACGCCTGCGATTACCGAAGGGCTGAAGGCGAGAGTGCTGTTGTCATAATGGAAAGCTGTGTAGCCGTCTCCGTCGAAAGGAACGCCGTTCACATCTTTGCCACCGTTGAAGCTGTTGCCTTCCCAGTCATCCCAATCCTCCACATACTCTGTGAAGTCCAGAATGCGGTTGCGGCTGAGGGCAATGTTTCCATCTATTGAGAACCACTTGGCAGGGGTATAGGAGGCGGTGAGTTCGGCACCCAGACGGTAGCTGCGCGCGATGTTGGTGGTGAGTGGCTCGCCTATGTCGCTGACCATACCGGTCTGAACGAACTGATTCTTGTACTGCATATAGTAAAGGGTGGCTGCCACTTCCCAATTACGACCTGTGTATGAGTAGCCGGCCTCGTAGTCAAAGAGCATCTCAGGCACAGGGGCAGGATTGCCTCCATTGTCGGTGAAGTTGTTGCGCTCCGGTTCACGGCCTGCCATAGCAAATGAGGCGAAGGCGTTGTGGCCATCCTTGTTAAAATTCAGACCTGCCTTAGGGTTGGCAAAGAAGTAGTTCTTGTGAATGTCCAGTCTCTGGTTACGCCAAGGTCCTGTCTTGCTGCTGCCGCCCTCTGCAGGAACGAACTTGTCGTTGATTCCGTCTGTCACATAACGCACGTAACGGAGCTGGAGGTCACCGAAGAGCTGGAAGTAGTTTGCAAAGGTATAGCTGAGCTTGGCAAAGGCGCTGACGTCAGTCTTCATGGCATCCGAATCATAGTATTTGCTAGGGTCGTCCTTCATGGAAGCAGGCCTGCCGGCAGCCACTATCTTGTCCAGATTGGATTCCACCTCGGAGTTGCTGATGTAGCTGATATAGCCGAAGTGGTTGGCATTGAAGTTCTGGGCATTGAGGCCGAGCTTGAGACTGATGTCATTCTTTGTGTAGCTTGCGTTGGCAAGCAGGCCATAGGCATGCTGGTCAAGGCCTTTCTTACGTACGAAGTCGCTCACTGTCTTGCCCTTGGCATTCCATATGTCCTGGAGTCCGAACTTTTTGAGCTTGTTGTCAGGACGGAACTCGCTGTAATAGCCGTAGCCATATGTATAATGGGCCGATACATTGAAATCCCACCATTCGTTGATGGTCCAGGCCAGGGAGAGTATGTTGTGGTCCTGTATGAAGTTGTCGGTGGTGCGGTCCCAGTATGAGCCGTCATTCATTTTGTAGCGCTCGGTGATGTAATTTCCGTTCGCGTCTTTGGCGAACTGGCCATTGTCATCGTAAGTGAGGCGCTCATAAAGATTGTTGAAACGGCCCAGGCCCACTTTGCACATATCTGCATATGTCCTTATGCCTGTCTCTGCCCCGTAAGTTCCATCGAAGATACTAAGGTCATTGTCGCCGGTCACAACTCCATTCCATGCCTGACCTGTGCGCTCCACATTTCCGAAGTTCCTGTAACGCAACACGAGCTTGTCGGAAAGATTCACATGCAGGCCCAGCATCCAGTTGCCGCCGTCACCGCTTGTGCCGTGGACATAGCCGTCGGTACGCGAGTATGATATATTGCCGTCTACAAATGTTCTCTTGCCTATGAGTCCGCTGTTGAAACTGAGGTTGGCTTTTGCGCTGTTGTATGATCCGTAGCTGACGCTGAAATCTGCGGAAGGAGCATAAGACGGAGTCTTGGTGCTCAAAGCCACCGTACCTCCGAAAGCTCCGTCACCATTGGAGCTGGAGCCCACACCTCTCTGAATCTGCACACCTCCGAGGAATGCGGCATAACTGTTCATATTGGCCCAGAAAACGCACTGGTCTTCAGGAGAGTTCAAGGCCACACCGTCCAAGGTCACGTTGATGCGGCTGCCCGCAGCGCCTCTTATGCGCATATAAGTTGTGCCTGTACCCAGACCGTTTTCGCCCCAGGCCACTATGCCGGGAGTCTTTGCCAAAAGATATGGGAGCTCCTGTACGTCATGGCTGAAGTTGTCCAGACTCCTCTGCCCTATCTCGCTGATTGCGAAAGGAGCGTTCTGAGGCGCCTTAGTGGCCGAAACCATAGACTCGTGCAGACGCATGACTGCACTTGAGTCGGCCTGCTCTTCTGTTGTCTGATTGAAAGATTGATTGGTTTTTTCTGTGCCTGCTGGCAGAGAAAGGGCAGAAGATTCGACACTGCCCACGGCGGTCCACCCCATTGTCAGGGCAGCCGCAAAAAAGATTTTTGCTTTGTTCATAATTCCTACGCCGGTATTATCCGTTTCAGGTTCAAGGGTATTATCTCAGCTAATTATCTCCCCGTAAGCATGTATGGCTTGAGGAAGAGTCGCACCCCTTTATTTATCAATATGTATAGATTCCTGTTTTACAGGGCAGCTATCAGTTCCTCATTGCTACAAGCATCGGCACCATAGCAGGTCTTGAGATATGCAAGGCCATTCAGATAATCCTCCTCAGTGAATGAGTCGGTGGCTTCTTTTGCTACTATTACATTGTATCCGAGGCAGTAGGCATCGGCTGATGTGTGGCGCACACACATGTGGGCATGGAGACCTGTCATGATTACGGTCTGTACACCGAGTTCCTTGAGCAGTATGTCAAGGCTGGTCTGGAAGAATCCGCTGTAACGACGTTTAGGCACCACATAATCCTGCTCACAAAGGCCGAGCTCAGTGATTACCTCAGCACCTTTGGTTCCGGCAATTGCATGGTCGCCCCAGAGTTTGAGCTCCCTGTCTATGCCTTTGATGTGGGCATCGTTACAAAAAATTACAGGTATATTCTTTTTGCGTGCAGCCTCAAGCAGCTGTGCGGTGGCAGGAACAATAGCCTTGCCCCTGTCGCATGCCAAGGCTCCAGTCACGAAGTCATTTAGCATGTCTACGACCAATATGGCCGCATTCTGAATTTTTTCCATAATTATATCAATTAAGTCGTCGGTATTCCTGTACAAAATCCGGATTGCCCTTGGCAGTCCATTTCATGCTGTCGGCTGTCAGTTCAGTAATTATGTAGTCATAAGCCCAGAATCCTGCATCATGGTCATAGATGCCGGAGATGATGGTTCCGTAGGCCATGTCCTCACTCAAATCGTATCTGCCTGTCATCTCGCTGCCTATTTCAGGAAAGGCATTCATATTCTGGCTGATGGAGAAAGTGTTGTCGTTCCTTTTCAGTGTGATATGAAAATAGGTACCGGCATTCAGCTGTTCACCGTTCAGGCTTACGAGCGACCAGGAGCCCTCTATATTGGTCTTGTTCACCTCGAGATATTGCACTGGAGCAGGATCCTTGGTGCAGGACATAGAGGCTGTAATCACGGCCAATGCAAGAAGCAGTTTTGATAAGATATGTTTCATATATGGTATTATTGTATTTCTATTTTAATTGAAGATTCTGAAGGTCTTGCTCCCGTACCTTTGAGCATAAGCAGGTACCACGACTTTGATTCGTATTCAGCATCTGGTTTGTATTCTATCTCTATCTCCCCTTCTTGCGAAGGTTCCAACACAGCTGGAGTCAAAGAAGCGGAAATGGCGGGTCCCAAGAAAGGCTGTTCGGATTCAAGGCTTATGGAAGCAGTTCCGGCATTATAACATCTCAGCTGTACCTTGTCCGCCTTGCCCAAGTCGAAGCTCACCGCAGTCCTGCGCAGCCTGAGATTGCCCAGATTGAAAGGAAACTCGGTGCTCCTGTCTTCTTTCCATGCCACATCGGCATCCATATAAAGCACTGCGGCCGGCAATTCATCAGAAGCCTCGGTGTACACGAATATGCGTCTTTGGAACTTGCCCGGGTGTCCTTTGGGGTTATATATGGCGCTTATCACAGCTTCTTCGCCAGGAGCCAGCTCATGTTTCGATATCCTCGCTGTCACACATCCACAGCTGCTGCCCAAACGTGTTACCCTAAGCTTGCGCTCAGAACAGTTCGAAAGCGGGAAATCAAAACCCACAGGGGCAGAGTCTTCACTCAGGCCTTTAACCTCCACTCTTATGCGATCGAAAGACAGCGATGAGGAATCTGCGTTTAACACAGGCCCGTCAAGCTCTTGACGCGGCAGTATCCTTATCTGGGCCGAAAGCAGGACCTGGCTTGCCGCAAACAGGGAACAAGTAATTGCCGCAGCAGTCAGGAGACCACTGCAGCTCAAACATTTTATGAAAGGCCTGCTTAGCATCGAAGATTAAAGCCAGCCGTTGCTTGCTCCGGCTTCCCTCACTGTTATCACAAAGTCGAGTTTCTTGCCGGCCGCATTTATCACGGCTGAAGTCTGGCCTTGCGACAGTCCTTTGAAAATCAGCTTGTTGCCTTCTACACTGCAGCTTGCAATCGCTGAATTTTCTATAGAAACGTCGCATGATGCAGCTTTTCCGAAATACAAAGAAGCGTCAAGAATATACTGTGAGCCTTCAACAACTGTGACATTAGGGAAGCTCATCTCGGCTCCACAGCCTTCCATGGCCTTGAGCAGGGCATAGGCATCAACCTGACCGTGACCCATCTTGTTGCGATAGTTCATCAGATTCATGGTCTTCTTGTGGTTGTATCCAAGATCGAGCACGTATTTGTAATATACCTTTGGCTCGTCCATGTTCCAATGTTGCTCTACAGGGTCAGCAGTGGAATAAAGCAGTTCAATGACATCCTTTGCCTTAACGTGACGATGCTGCTGGGCAGCATATGACAGGGCCAGGGCGACTACGCCCGAAACATGAGGGCAAGCCATGGATGTACCCTCCATATATCCGTAACCGTCAGGATATATGGCCCTTGGCAAGGTGCTGAGTATGCATCCCAGGGCACCTTTCTCGCCATTTACCTCATATTCATAGTAATAGTCCTGGTCTCCGCCCGGTGCACATATGCTGGTGCCCGGACCATAGTTTGAATATACGGCAGGGGTCCAGTCAGCAGCGGTTGCAGCAACGGACACAAAATCGCCGTATGCGCCTGGATAGCCTGCGCCTGGAGCGCTTTCGTTGCCGGCAGCGAATATGGCAATGCCGCCTTCAATCACACCATCGGCAGAACCCGCATTATGTATGAAGTAGTCCAGGGCCTTGGCCTCCAGACCATTATCCTTCAACCAGCTTTCATCGTCACGATACATAGGCTGCCACTCATATGGGTTGGAATAGCCTGAGTTATAGCCCCAGCTGCACTGGAGTATGAC
>CAMFRR010000042.1 GCA_945982095.1 uncultured Bacteroidales bacterium | reverse complement strand
TGGAACACCTCCTTTTTGGAGCGCGATCCTTGACGCGAGCTTTTCGGTTGTGTATAAGGCGCTCAGCTTGTACTTTTCTTTCTTTATATATAGTCTCTTAGCTCAGTTGGTTAGAGCGCTACACTGATAATGTAGAGGTCACTGGTTCAACTCCAGTAGGGACTACTTCAAATATTTTTTCTGAACAGCCGCCGTATGGTGGCTTTTTTGTTTATATTTGTATTCACGATTACTATATGATAGTCTTGAAGTTCGGTGGCACCTCGGTAGGGAGCGTAGAGTCTTTACGTTCCGTTGTGGAGATTGTACGCAGCCGTATGAATAAGGCGCCTATAGTCGTTGTGTCTGCCTTGTCAAAAGTGACTGATCTTTTGTACAAGATATGTGAAAAAGAAGAGTCTTTTGAAGATGACTTAAAAGCTTTAAGGCTTAGACATCATTCTTTTATTGAAGAGTATTTCGCTGAGAGTCCCCAGACTGTTCTTCAACTCAAGTCCGAAATAGACACCTATGTCAACAGTATAACCGATATCTGCATTCAGCCAGAGTTTTCTTATAGGGACAGGGCAGCAGTAATTTCATGTGGAGAGCTGATGAGTTCTCTCATTGCCTGCACTGCTTTGAACAAGGGTGGAGTGCCGACCAGCCGCATAGATGCCCGCCAGTTCATGTTCTGTAATGGCGACCCTTTGAAATCCAGCCCTGACATGTCGATGATAAATCATCACACACCTGCATTGATAGCCAGGCACAGGATGCTTAATCCTGATTCCAAAGTCATTATTACACAGGGCTTTATCTGTGCTACAATAAGCGGCAAACCTGCTGTCTTGGGGCGCGGCGGCAGCGACTACAGCGCATCAATCATTGCTTGGGCTCTCAATGCTGACGCTGTTGAAATATGGACAGATGTAAATGGCATACGTGACGCGGATCCGCGCTATGTCGAGAATACACACTGTCTGCCCCTGCTCTCGTATGACCAGGCTGATGCCATTGTCAAGGCCGGGGCCAAGGTTCTTCATCCTCTGACTCTTGAGCCTGCAAGAATGCGCAATATTCCGGTCTATGTTTTGAATACCTACAATCCTGAGGGCGAGTATACTTTAATCTTGCCCGAGGATCACAAATTGCTTAAATGATATGAAAGTTGTAATTAGCGGCTATGGCAAGATGGGCCATATGGTTGAGGAAGTCCTTAAAGAGAAGGGCATACCTTGTGCCGGCGCCACTGAAGATGTGGCAAATTTCGATGATAAAATAGCCTCTCAGAGCGTATGTATAGATTTCACAACTCCCGAGGCATTCAAAGCCAACTATAAAATTCTTGCAGAAAAATTTGCTGCCGTTGTGGTGGGCACCACAGGTTGGCAGAGCATAGCAGATGAGGTAATCTCATATTTTGAGAAATGTGAGACACCTATGATATATGCCTCAAACTTTAGCCTGGGCGTGAACGTGGCCTTCGCCATTATGGATCTCGCAGCCGATAAGCTGGCTGAGGCGGGATACAAGCCATCCATAATCGAGACTCACCATGTACACAAACTGGACGCTCCTTCAGGCACAGCAGCCACCATGGCTGCTATAGTTGCCGCCAGGATGGGAACGGTATGCCCTATAGAGAGCCGCCGCATAGGAGAGGTGCCAGGAATTCATGAGCTCAGCCTGGTAAGTGACTGTGACAAGATAACCATAGTCCATGAGGCTTTCTCTCGCAAGGGCTTTGCAGAAGGCGCTGTGATGGCGTCTCAGATGATAGATGACGTCAAGGGCGTTCATGAGTTCAAGGACCTGATATTCTAGGATATGGATAAGCTTGTTCTGAAAGGTTGCGGTACTGCCCTTGTGACCCCTTTCCGTGACGGAGAGGTGGATTATCAGGCTTACAGGGCCCTTGTGCGCCGCCAGGTGGAGGCCGGAATGGATTTTCTGCTGCCTCTGGGCACTACGGGCGAGACCCCCTGCCTTACTGACGAAGAAAAAGTTGAGATATTCAAGATTACAAAAGAAGAGGCCCAGGGTCTTCCAATAGTCGTGGGATGCGGCACCAACTCGCTTATGGGTACCATAAGGAACATGAAGGTGTTGGAACCTTATTCTCCTGATGCTTTTCTTGTGGTTGTGCCGTATTACAACAAGCCCACTCAGGAGGGTATGTATGAATATTTCAAGGCTGTTGCGGCAGCCACCGAACTGCCTGTCATAATGTATAATGTTCCTGGAAGGACAGGTGTGAATATGATGCCTGACACTGCGCTCCGCCTTGCTAATGACGTACGCAACATAATGGGAATCAAGGAAGCCTCAGGCAATTATTTCCAGGCCCTTGCCTTGATCAAACATGCTCCGGCGGGTTTCCAGGTGATATGCGGTGATGATGACCTTACCTACTCGATGCTGAGGGCAGGGGCCTGTGGCGTATTCAGCGTGGCCTCCAACGTGGCTCCTAAGCGTCTTGTGGAGATGACTCATGCAGTGCTTGACGGACAGATGGATAAGGCTGAACGCATAAATAATGCCCTCAAGGAGCTATACCGTGTATGCTTCATTGAGAGCAATCCTATTCCTGTAAAGACCGCATTGTTCCAGATGGGCCTGTGCCGCAACGAGTTCCGTTTGCCATTGTGCCCGGCTTCAAAGTCAAGTGCCGAAAAGGTGGCGGCGTGTCTTGAAGAACTGGGCGTGAATCTGCAGTAAGACGGGCCTAGTCTTTAAGAACAAGTTCCACCGGACAATGGTCCGAACCCATGACCTGGTCATGAATGATTGCGTCCTCTATACGGGGACGCAAATCGTTGCTGACCACGAAATAATCTATTCTCCAGCCCACATTTCTGCTGCGCGCTGCCATACGGTAGCTCCACCAGCTGTAGACGTCCTTGCGCTCAGGGTACAGATATCGGAAACTGTCGGTGAAACCGGCTTCCAGCAAGAGGCTGAATTTTTCGCGTTCCTGGTCTGAGAATCCTGCACTCATATGATTTGTAGCAGGGTTCTTCAAATCAATTTCATTGTGGGCCACATTCAGGTCACCGCAGAGAATCACAGATTTCTTGCTTGCCAGACGGCTCAGATATGCTCTGAATTCATCTTCCCATTGCATTCGGTAGTCCAGTCTTTTGAGTCCATCCTGCGAATTGGGAGTGTAACAGCATACAAGATAGAAATCAGGCATTTCCATTGTGATAACACGGCCTTCATTATCGTGCTCTTCCTGTCCTATTCCGTAGCTTACGGACAGGGGAGTGTGACGGGTGAATATGGCTGTGCCGCTGTAACCTTTCTTTTCAGCGTAGTTCCAATATGATTCATAGCCTTCGAAGCTGAGGTCCAGCTGTCCTGCCTGCAGCTTTGTTTCCTGCAGGCAGAAAAAGTCAGGATGGGTTTCTTCGAAGAAGCGGTGAAGTTCGCCTTTGCCGCATATTGCCCTCAGGCCATTGACATTCCAGGATATGAAGTTCATACTATCAAAAATTTTTATATGCTATAGGCTCCACTCGGTGCCTTCTTTTCCGTCTTTAATGGTGATTCCCAGAGCTTTGAGCTGGTCGCGTATTTCATCCGACTTGGCCCAGTTCCTGGCAGCCTTGGCCTCCTGACGCTCTTTGAGCACAATGTCCATAAGGCCTTCCAGCACAGTGGCGCTCTTGCTGCCTTGTGCGCTTTCATCCACAATGCCAAGTATTCCGCCCAGCACTTCGTCGAAGAGTTTGACGAGCAGGGCGAGGTCTTCAGAGCTGATCTGCATCTGATCGGCTTTCACGCTGTTGATTATGCGTACTGCATCAAAGATGTGGCTGAGCGCAACAGGTGTGTTGAGATCATCGCAGAGGGCCTCATAGCATTTCTCGTATATCTGTTGCACCTCGCTGTTCTCGCTTGCCGCAGCTTTGGCCTGAAGGCTCTTGAGGTCTTTGGCAGCTGTCAGCATCTTAGCAAGGCCTTTTTCTGCAGCCTGCAGGGCTTCGTTGCTGAAATCCAGGGTGCTGCGGTAGTGGGCCTGGAGAATGAAGAAACGTATGGTCATAGGGCTATATGCCTGGGCCAGAACGTCATTGTTGCCGCTGAACAGCTCTGACAGGGTTATGAAGTTGCCCAGACTCTTGCCCATTTTCTTACCGTTTATGGTTATCATGTTGTTGTGCATCCAATAGTGCACTCCGCCTGTGCCACGGGAAGCTACGTTCTGGGCTATCTCGCATTCGTGGTGAGGGAACATCAGGTCCATTCCGCCTCCATGAATGTCAAACTCGCGTCCGAGGTATTTCTCGCTCATGGCGCTGCACTCCAGATGCCATCCAGGGAAGCCTTCGCTCCACTCTGATGGCCAGTGCATTATGTGCTCAGGTGAAGCTTTTTTCCATAATGCGAAGTCGAATGGAGCCCTTTTGTCGCTCTGTCCGTCGAGGTCGCGTGTGCCTTCTTTGGTTTCTTCAAGATTACGGCCGCTGAGTATGCCGTAGTGATGGTCTTTGTTATATTTTTCTACGTCAAAGTATATGCTGCCGTTGCTTTCATAGGCATAGCCGGCATCAATGATTTTGCGTATGATGCCCATCTGCTCTATGATATGACCTGAGGCGCGAGGCTCTATGGATGGGGGCGCTACGTTCAGGGCCCTCATTGCTTCGTGGTAGCGTTCTGTATATTCCTGCACCACCTCCATAGGCTCCAGCTGCTCCAGCCTGGCTTTCTTTGCTATCTTGTCCTCTCCCTCATCGGCATCATGCTCCAGATGTCCTACATCAGTGATATTTCGGACATAGCGTACCTTGTATCCCAGGTTCTTGAAGAGTTTCACAAGCACGTCATAGGTAATTGCAGGACGCGCGTGTCCCAGATGTGCGTCACCGTACACAGTAGGGCCGCAAACGTAAAGGCCCACCATTCCGGGAGTTATGGGTTTGAACAACTCTTTCTGGCGTGAAAGCGTGTTTGTAATGTAGACTTCTCTCATATTTTTATTTTCTTAAAACTTCAATGATGTATGATGTGAATCCGCAGACTACCATCGTAATTGCCTGAGCCTCATGGTTCAGGGTGGCGTAAAGTATGCCGTCTGCCCAAGTGTGGCCGTATACTCCGCTCAAAGCCATTGCCACGACCCAGTGGTAGGCTCCGAAACCTCCGGGGACGGGGATTATCCATGCTATGCTGCCAGCAAGACACAGGAACCAGGCGTCAACCCAGTTCAATCCCTGGATTTGGGGCATGGCCCATACTATACTCATGCTCATGAGCCAATACATGCTCCATAGCAGTAGGGTCAGAACAAGGAAACGGCCTTTTTGGGGCGTATTCACTATGCTGCGGAAACCTTCGAAAATTCCTTTGATGAATCCCAGGGCCTTTTGCACCAGGCGGCTTCTGCTGCGCAGCATCCACATAAGTGCGATGATAAGGGCCATTATTGCTGCGAAAATGCCCAACAGCTCCATTATGCTGAGATTGAACTTCCCGCTGAGGGGCGCGGCCATCTGTGAGGTGAAAAATTCCCCGAACTTTTGCCAGCGTGTCACAAGCAGCAGGCCCAGGAGAATGAAAATCACCGCCAAATCCCATGTCCTCGAAAGGAGTACGGTGCCCAGCACCTTGTCGAAGCTGACTCCCTCACCCCCGTCCTTCTTATGCCTGAGCTTGCTGCGGCGGCTGATGAATCCGCAACGCACCACTTCCCCCAGCCGGGGAAAGGCGAAGTTCGCCAAATATCCTATGTTTACCCCGTTGAATGTGGTGAGGGGGTCCATACCCTGGTCAAAAGGCTTTATAAGCAGACGCCAGCGTTCGCTGCGGAAGAAAAATGCAAGCACGGAAGCGGCCATGGAAAGGGCAATGAAGCCCCATCGGCACTGTTTCAAGCCTTCCATGAAACTGTTCCAATCTATGCCCCTAAAAGCAAAGTAGAGCATCAGACCGGCTATGGCCAGGGAAAGCAGGTATTTGAGGCTTTTCTTCCAGTTCATCTTATTATAAGTCAATTCGTACAAAGATACTATATTTTTTGCTAACTTTGCATTTCAAACTATTTGTAATGAAAAGTATTCTCGGTATAGGCAACGCGCTTACAGATATTCTTGCGCAGCTCGATGACGACAGCCTTCTCAAAGAATTTCATCTGCCACTGGGCAGCATGCAGCATGTGGACATGACAAGCGGAGACCGCATATGGCAGCGCCTGCGTCAGGTCGGTGTCCAATATGTGGCCGGCGGCAGTGCTGCCAATACAATAACCGGCACGGCCATATTCGGTATGCCAAGCGGCTTCATAGGCAAGGTGGGAGATGATGAACTGGGCCATCTGTTCCAGAGTGACCAGAGCCAATATGGCATCAAGTCCACACTGCTCAAGGGTAAGAATTCTTCAGGAAGGGCTATGGTGTTCATCACCGGAGCGAATGCGGAGCGTACTTTTGCCGTTTACCTTGGAGCTGCCCTGGAACTCGTGCCTGAAGATCTCAAACCTGAGATGTTCGAAGGTTACGATTATTTCCATATCGAGGGCTATCTTGTTCAGAATCATGACACTTGCCGCCGTGCCATTGAACTTGCCCATGCAGCGGGCTGTATCATTTCCATAGATATGGCTTCTTACAATGTGGTGGAAAGCAACAGCATCTTCCTTCACGAAATGGTGGACAAATACATTGACATCGTGTTCTGCAATGAGAGTGAGAGCAAGGCTTTTACGGGTCTGGATCCGGAATCCGCCCTTGATGAGATTGCAAAACACTGCAAGATAGCAGTGGTCAAGCTTGGCAAGCAGGGCTCCATGGTCAAGGCCGGGAACGAAAAATATGTCATACCTGCCTGGCCGGGCAAGGCCATTGATGCTACGGGAGCCGGAGACACATATGCTGCAGGTTTCCTCTACGCCCATTCGCTGGGTATGCCTCTGAAGGTGTGCGGTGAAGTCGGATCCATCATTTCTGCAAAGGTTGTGGAGGTAATAGGAACGAAAATTGATATTCCGCGTTGGCGTGATGCAAAAAGGGAAATCAAGGCCCTTATCGAAGCCAACGGCGGCACATTTATAG
>CAMFRR010000041.1 GCA_945982095.1 uncultured Bacteroidales bacterium | reverse complement strand
GATGTGGCTCCTGAAAAATCCAACAATATAGTTCAGGACCTTACATATGTAGCCATACTCAAGGATTATGGCAAGCCTTCGCTCATTGAAATGCCGGCAGGCTACAATGAAGCAGATTTTGCCTGCTGCTGCGCCAATCCCAAGTGCATCAATCCCAAGGAACCGGACAGGGTGTGGTCAAAAGAGGAGATGCTGAGCTACGGAGCGCTGCCGAACGGAAAATATATGATCAACTGGCCTATTGAAGGCAACGATTATTATGTGAATCTCATTGATATGAGTCGTGAAGAAAGGGCTGCGGAGCTTCAGAAAGCCAAGAATTTTACAATGGGATTGATTTATTTCATGCAGCATGACCTGGGTTTCTGCAATCTGGGGCTTGCCGATGATGAATATCCCACTGAAGACCTTATGCCTTTCATTCCTTATCACAGGGAGTCCCGCCGCATACATGGTCTTGTACGCTTTACCTGCAATCATGCCCAGGCCCCATATTCTCAGGCCCAGCCTCTGTACAGGACCAATATTGCCGTGGGTGACTATCCTGTGGACCACCACCATACGAGATATTCGGGTTATGAGGAACTTCCGAGGCTTTATTTCCATCCCATACCTTCGTACGGCCTGCCTCTGGGCACCTTGATTCCAAAGGGTGTGGACAACTTCATAGTAGCCGAAAAGTCCATCTCCGTTTCCAATATCATCAACGGATGCACACGCCTGCAACCTGTTGTGATCCAGATAGGTACAGCTGCCGGTGCCCTCGCTGCCACTGCCCTTCACAAGGGCGTTACCCCTTCGGAAGTATCAGTGCGTGAGGTTCAGAAGGCCATTTTGGACTGCGGAGGCTATCTCCAGCCTTGTCTTGATGCCGAGAAGGATTCGCCTATGTTCGCCCCTTTGCAGAGGATAGCCAGCACTGGCATACTCAAGGGCGTGGGCCGCAAGGTGGAGTGGACCAATCAGTTCTGGCTCAGGGCGGATGAGTTGCTCCTGCACAGTGAGCTGGACGGCCTTAAGGAAGTGTACCCTTATTTCACTTTTTATGATATGGATTCCGACAGGCCGGTCACCGTGGCTGAAGTTGCGGATATTGTAAGGGAACTGGCAGTGAAGGAAAAGATAATGGGCAGGGGCGCTGCTGCCAAGGCAGTACGCAAGGCTATGGAAGAAATTGATTCCAAGGCATATGTGACACGTGGCCAATACGCTCTTCTTGTGGACAAGATACTCGATCCTTTCGGGCGCAAACCTGTGGATTTTGAAGGCAATTATATCTATAACAACTAATATCATACCCTTATGGAGACTATTTCCAACAAAAAGACAATGAGCGGCCTCAAGCGGATTTGGGTTGCCGCTGTGCTCTTGGTCTCTCTGCCTTTTGCCTCTTATGCGCAAAAGAATTTCCATGGAAAGGTGACGGACGAGTCCGGTGAACCTCTGGTCGGTGTGGCCATACAGGTTCCGGGAACGAACAAGACAGCCGTTACCAACCTGGATGGAGACTTTATCATCAATGCAGCCGAAGGAGACGTTCTGGCCTTCGATTTCATCGGCATGCAGCCTGTTCAGATTGTAGCCAAGGGCAATGCTCCTTTGAATGTGGTCCTTAAGACAGCTGACCTGGAACTCGAAGAAGTGGTTGTAGTGGGCTACGGTACCATGAAGAAGGGCAACATCACAGGTTCTGTTGCCGCAATGGATGGCCGCAAACTGGAGTCCCTTCCAAACGACAATGTGTCCAACATGCTTGCAGGCAGGCTTCCTGGCCTTATCGCGGTGCAGAATTCCGGTATGCCGGGTGAAGGCTCAACTATGGTGGTCCGCGGCAACAGCACCACCTCAGGCGGAGGCAACACCCCTCTATACATTGTGGACGGTGTTCAGCGCGATATGATTGACACACTCAGTCCTGATGAGATTGAAAGCATCACAGTGCTCAAGGATGCGGCATCTGCTGCAGTTTATGGTGTGCAAGGCGGCAGCGGCGTAGTGCTCATAACCACCAAGCACGGAACAGAGTCCAAGCCTCAGATTACCCTCAAGGCTTCTGTCAACATCTCACGCAACACCCAGTTCCCAGAATTCCTCAACGCCATTGATTATGTGTCTTGGCACAACAAGGCAAGGGAACTGGACGGTCTCGCTCCTATTTATACAGACGAGATTATCGCCCAAATCAAAAACGGTGAGAACGGATACGGACAGGCTGACTGGTTCGGAGAGGTGTTCAGCGGTAAAGGCATTACCCAAAATTATGACCTCAACACCACAGGCGGCACGAAGAACATCAAGTATTTCGTGAGCACGGGCTACACCAAGAACGAAGGTATTGTACGCAATATCAACTATGACAAGTTCTATCTCAGGTCCAACCTTGATTTCCGCATCACAGACTGGCTGAAACTCCAGGTAAACATGTCCGGCTACCGCACCCAGACTGACCGTCCTGCATCAGACGTTTCTGAAGGCAACAGCGGTTCTTCGACTTCGGTATTCTGGCAGGCAACTCTCGCCAAGCCAATTTACCCTGTTAAGTATGGCGACCAATATTCTGTGCCTACCACTCTCAAAGGCAACTACAACCCTGTTGCAGCCCTTGAAGAGAGCGGATACAACAAGAGCAGGAACATGTGGCTCAGCACTTCGGCCCGTTTCGACATCAGCATTCCTCAGGTCAAAGGCCTCACAGCTTATCTGCTCCTGGGTTATGACTACAAAAACACCAGGTCAAAAGTATGGAAACTTCCTTTCGAACTGAGCAAATATGCCAACGGAGAGTACAACACCGTACTCAACTCGGCTCAGCAGCGTTCTGTACTTACTGAGTCTACAGTGGATATAGAGAAACTGGCCATACAGCCATCCATCCAGTATGAGAATACCTTCGGCAAGCACTATGTACGCGCTCAGGTAGTTTATGACCAGCTCCAGACCTGGACTTCCAACCTCTCGGCAGGCAAGATGAATTTCGACCTTACCGACATTCCGGAGCTCAACATGGGTTCTGATGAAGAGATTGTTCCGGGCAGCGTTAAAGGAACCAAGCAGCTCTTCTCACGCGCCGGTATAGTAGGCCGTCTGGGCTACAGCTATGACAACCGCTACATCATCGAGGCCATGGTCCGTGCCGATGCTTCCGTGAAATTTGCCAAGAAGAACCGTTGGGGCTATTTTCCTGCAGTGTCTCTTGGCTGGAGACTTTCCGAAGAGCCTTTCATGGCCGCTTCCAAGAACTGGCTGTCATCACTCAAACTGCGTGCCTCTTTCGGTATGACAGGTAACGACAGGATCAGCGATTGGCTCTACATGCGCTCAATATCTCTGAACAAGAATGCATATGTAATCGGAGGCGAGCTGCTTAACGCCCTGGTGACAGGCAGCGTTCCAAGCTATGACATCTCTTGGGAAAAACAGCGTACATATGACGTGGGCCTTGACTTTTCTCTTTGGGGCGGCAAGCTCTATGGAGAGTTCGACTGGTACTATAAATATTCATGGGACATTCTCCAGAGCCTCAGCGCTTCCATGCCTCCATCTTTGGGCGGCAACTATCCTTCAATCATCAACAAGGGTAAGGTGGACAACCGCGGTTTCGAGCTCGTACTGGGACACAGGAATACTGTGAACAAGGATTTTTCTTACGATATTTCGTTCAATGTCTCACACAACCGCAGCCGTATACTCCAGTATAACGATGCTGTCAATATTCCTGACTACTCCAAACTCGTGGGCCATCCTGTAGGTTCAATCATAGGTATGGTTGCCGATGGCCTGTATGAGGATGAAGAGGATCTTGCCAACAGCCCTAAATACAGGGGCGATGCAAAGGTGGGCGACATCAAGTATAAAGACCTCAACGGTGACGGCGTAATTGACCTCGTGAACGATGTGACAGTAATCAGCGCAGGCACGACCCCTAAATGGAACTACGGCATCAATCTCAGCGCACGCTATCTCTGGTTTGACCTCTCGATGTTCTTCCAGGGCGCTGCAGACTATGAGATAGCCCTCCAGGGTTATTACGGTTCGGGCGTTCAGGCTACAACAAACTTCACCAAGCCTTTTGCGGCTGACGGCAACACCCCTTACTTCCTCGTTGAGAACAGCTGGACTCCGGAGAACACAAACGCCGAATTCCCACGACTCACTACCCGCACCTCAATCAATCAGAATGCAGTATCTTCTACATTCTGGCTACGCAAGTGTGACTATATACGTCTCAAGAACCTCCAGTTCGGTGTGACGGTACCTGCCAAGATCACAAGGAAGGCAAAGATAGAGAACCTCAGGCTTTATTTCTCAGGCAACAACCTCTTCGTAATCTCTGCCCTCAACAAATATGGTCTTGATCCTGAGGCTCCAACCGTGAACAACGGCTACTATCCTCAGCAGCGAGTATTCTCATTTGGTATCAGCTTGACATTCTAAT
Source organism: uncultured Bacteroidales bacterium (assembly GCA_945982095.1). Classification (GTDB taxonomy): domain Bacteria; phylum Bacteroidota; class Bacteroidia; order Bacteroidales; family UBA932; genus Cryptobacteroides. Next base: position 2,619 of record CAMFRR010000041.1, on the reverse strand, counting down.
GCGATGAAAACGATTAAAAAACTTACAATAGGACTTGCCGCCCTGCTTGGACTCGGTGCATGCAATGTCATGGACCTCACCCCGACGGACAGATACAGCGATGCTACTATCTGGGCAAACAAAAACAATATTGAGAGCACCATACTGGGCTTCTACTCGACTGCAGAGGTCTATGGCGAGTTCGGCAGCCGCTGCTTCGGCACAAAAGGCTTCAGTACGGACGGCCTCACATGGATGCTCAAATACTCCAGCGATGTTGCAGGTTACGGAACCCCTAACCTTATACTCTTCATCGAAAATCAGATTACCCCTTCTTCAAATGTGCTTTCGTATTGGAGCGACTGTTATGTAAGGATACGTAAGATAAACGAGTTCCTTGACGGAATCGACAACAGCTGCAAGATACTCACAGAAGAGGAAAAGGATGCATACAAGGCAGAGGTGCGCTTCTTCAGAGGCTATCTCTATTACATGCTGACCCGCGCCCACAAACAGGTCATCATATATGACGGTCTGGGCGACTGGCAGAACAGCGCAAAAGCCACAAGCAGCGAGGCTGAGTGCTGGAACTTCGTTAAGGAAGACCTGCAGTTCGCCTACGAGCATCTGACAGCTGACAAGAGGACTGACGGACGTGTAGACAAGGCTACTGCTGCAGCCCTGCTCTCAAGGGCAATGCTCTATGCCAAGGATTACGATGCGGCCAAAGAAGCCTGCGAAAATGTCATCAAGATAGGATACAGTCTTGATCCAGACTATGCCAATATCTTCAAACAGAAAGCCGGCAAACGTAGCGTAGAGACCATTTTCCAGGTTGACTACCTCAACGAAAACTATTGCCACTCTTACGACAGCATCAACTGCCCTTCAGGTGACGATGCCAATGCCCAGGCTTGGTGTCCTGCTCCTACACAGGAGATGGTGTCCCACTACGAGAAGAAGGATGGCGGCTATGTGGACTGGCAGAGTCTTCCTGCCGATACTGATCTGACTGCAGTATATGAATCTCTTGAGCCACGCTTCCATGCATCAGTGCTCTACAACGGAGCAAGCTGGAAAGGCAGAAAGATTGAAACTTTTGTCGGAGGTAAGGACGGTTATGCCACCTATGGTGCCACCGGTGTGCCAAAGACCACAGTTACTGGCTATTATATGCGCAAAATGCTGGATGAGACAAATACTGCCATCACCACTTCGAAGAGCACCCAGAGCTACGTGATGATACGTTATGCTGAAGTCCTGCTCAACTATGCTGAGGCTCTGCTCTACTGCAAAACTCCTAACGTGAAACTTGCAATGGATCAGGTTAATGCCATAAGGGCACGTGTGAACCTGCCTGAAGTTTCTGCCGGCAACGCTGCTCAGGCCATGGAACACATCAAGCATGAACGTGAGATAGAGCTTGCGTTCGAGGGCTTCCATTATTGGGACCTCAAACGTTGGGGCGATGCCCAAAGCAAACTTGCTTCAGTACAGTTCCACGGCATCAAGATCAACAAGACCGCAACAGGTACGACATTCGAACTGGAGTCTTGTGATGCAGGCCAGAACCGTATTTTCCCTCAGAAGTACTACAGCCTTCCTATCCCTGATTCTGAAATTACAAACAATCCTCTGTGCCAACAGCTTGACGCATGGAAATAATCAGACGGAACATTATGAAAACTGCAAACATATTCAAGGCAATCAGCGGCCTTGCCATCTCCGCGCTCACTCTCCTTGCATCTTCATGTGCCGAGGTCGAGTACCCCGAGCACAGCGCAAACTGTGAGCTGCAGAAAATCCAAATGAATGTCCGCGTACCTCAGCCCGACAAGACAAAGCTTGTTTATCAGGCTGTCGAAGGCAAGATTGACCATGCTGCCGGCAAGGTGACATTCGACGTTCCTTATAACCTTTCTGACGACATGGACGAGGTGTCCGACATCTCAAAGGTATATCTTATAGGCAGTCTTCCTATCAGCGCCATTGTGACTCCGGCCCTCGGCGGCTTGAAAGATATGACCCAGCCAATGGACATAACTGTTACTGCCGCAAACGGCGCGACCAAGGATTATACACTTGAGGCCCGCCTCAAGAAGAGTTCAGCCGCCGAAATCACAGCTTTCTCCTTCACTATAGGCGAGACCACTTTCACAGGCATCAGCAATCCTGAGACCCATATTGTGAACTATCTGGTTCCAACTCCCGATCTTTTTGAAGTGATTGCAGCAACACCAGCTGTTCCTACCATAACCGTATCTCCAAGAGCCACCATACTCACGGACATAAGCAAGCCTATGGACTTCTCGAAGGATGTGAAGATACAGGTCAAGGCTCAGGACGGAACAGTTGTGGACTGGACCATAGTCCAGACTGAACCTGTGATGCTCGACTACGGCTTCGGTTATGTCAAAAAACAGTATACCCGCACTGCTGACGAACTCGGCATTGCCGGAACTCTGGACGTACGTGGCATGGCAGTTACCAAGAACTACCTCGTAATCCATGACAGGAACTTCAAGTTCAAGCTTTGTGACAAGGCTACAGGTGAAATAGTGGGAGAGGCTGCATATCCTGGAGACCTGTTCCTACCATAACCGTATCTCCAAGAGCCACCATACTCACGGACATAAGCAA
>CAMFRR010000040.1 GCA_945982095.1 uncultured Bacteroidales bacterium | reverse complement strand
AAAATCTTATGTTCTATCTCCCCGGTAGTGCGGTGAAGCACCATCAGTTTGCACTCATCTCTCCATCTTGAAGGTTCTACTGCAATGGACTCCTGGGGAAGTGTAAAGTTGAATTGTGACAGTTTCATACTTATTGGCTTTTGCAATATGCGACAGTTATCAAGTCTTTATACGGATTATCCTGAATTTTGTTTCAGTAAAACAGCAAAATTTGCCCCAAAAAACACAATTTCTTTTGAAAATCACAATTTGTGACTAAAGACGCTTGACAGCATGCTGCTTTTTTCGAATGTTTGCAAGAAAAAGAGCATGAAAGTCCAAGAAGAAAAAATCTACAATTATGCGCTCAGCAGGATATTCGCATATGAACCTCTGCAGGCAAGACAGCTAATAGAAAAGACAGGCGGGGCGGCTGCATTATTCGGCCTTGACGATGAGGGGCTGGAAACCCTGCTGGGCCCATATCACAAACTGCTGCCCCAGCTCAAGAATCCCGGGCTTGAAAGCTTTGCCCGTGAACTGGAAGACATATGTTCCAAAGGCTTCCGCTTCCTCTGCCATTACGAGGACGCCTTCCCCACCTTGCTGAACCAATGCGAAGACTCTCCCTTAGGCCTTTTCATACAATCCGAATCCACTGACGCCCAGATATTTTCAAGGGAGCTGACGGCCATAGTCGGAACCAGGGACATGAGTCCTTACGGGGCTGAATGGTGCGGACGCATAGTGCATGCCCTGTCTGAATGCAAAGGAAAGCACAGCATAGTAAGCGGCCTTGCCTACGGGGTGGACATCACAGCCCAAACCCAAGCCCTGGAATGCGGTCTGCCCACAATTGCAGTGCTCGGCACAGGCATAGGCAACATATATCCCTCTGCCCACAACCTGTACGCAGAAAAAATAGTACGCAGCCCGGGTTCGGCAATAATCAGCGAATATCCTCCCGTCGCCAGTGTGAGCAACATCAACTTCCTGAGGCGCAACAGGATAATAGCCGGTCTGTGCGGCAGCACAATATTGATTGAAAGCCGCATCAAAGGAGGTGGCATGTCCACAGCGCGCCTTGCAGCTTCCTACAACAGAAATGTATATGCCCTGCCTGGGCGTAACGAGGACACCCGGAGCCAAGGGTGCAACCTTTTAATTCACAGCAATATAGCAGAGGCGATAATTGGTTGCGGAGAATTGCTCAAGTCAATGGGCCTGAAAAGGTCGGGGAAGGGATCCATGGGTGGACCCGGGCGTAAAAGCCAGTCTGTACGTGAGTTTTATGACGGCTGTATAGACAGGAGCGGGATTGTGCTGTGCACAACTCTTTACGAGTATATAAGGCAGCACAGGGGCTGCAGCATTGAAGACGCCGCGGCCGACACGGGCATTGAATTCCGCAAGGCCCTGTCCATTGTGCATATGCTGGAAAATGACGGTTTCATAGACATTGACCTTCTGCAGAACTGTATGGTCAAAAGGGGCGCATGAAGCAGCTTTTAAGACGAAAATTGCTTATCTTTGCCGACTGTCACAAAAGAGAAGCATATGGATTATTTTACAGATACCCACACACATCTTTCTGATGAGGCATTCGGAGGGGAAAAGGAGCAGGATGAAGCCGTTGCAAGGGCCGTGGCTGCAGGAGTGACCCGTCTTGTCATCCCTGACGTAAGCAGCAAGGAAAGGAAGGCAATATTGGATCTCTGCAGGCGCAATCCGGGTCATTGCTTTCCCTGCCTGGGCCTGCATCCCACAGAAATTGAAGACAACTGGAAGGACGAGCTGATGATGCTGGAGAGGGAGCTGGCAAGATGTCACGAGACCGGCGCTGAATCCCGTACGCCGCGCATAGTAGCCATTGGAGAAAGCGGATTGGACTACCACTACGGAGCTGAAACGGCAGCATGGCAGAAAGAAGCCTTTCGCGTGCAGATAGAACTGGCCCTAAAATACAAGCTGCCTCTCGTGGTACACTGCCGCGAAGCCATGGGCGACACCCTCAACATACTTGCGGAATACAAAAACCGTGGTCTGAGAGGCGTTTTTCATGCCTACAGCGGCAGTCTGGAGAGCTTCCGCGAACTGAGCAGGCTGGGCGACTGGCATGTGGGCATTGGAGGTGTGCTGACATTCAAAAAGGCGGCCATAGCCGGCTTCATCAAAGACATTCCGCTTGACCGCATTCTCTTGGAGACCGATTCTCCGTACCTAAGTCCCGTACCCTTCAGGGGCAAGAGAAATGAGAGCGCCAACATACCCGTCATAGCGAAATTCATGTCTGAATGCACAGGATGGTCACTTGGAGAAATAGCCGAGGAAACCAACAGGAATGCCGACAGGGTTTTCGGACTGTGAGACGCTTGCAATATATGAAAAACTGCAATCTCAAGTCAAAAATTTTTGCCCTTTAGATATTATTCGCTAAATTAGCGGTGCTTTGAAATGACTGAAGTACAACAACAACCCAAATACTTTAATCACATTTTTTAATTACAAAACATTATGAAAAAAATTTTCATGTTTTTGGCAGCCAGCGTAGTAGTTCTTGGCATGTCTGCACAGATTGCATCTGCACAGGACGAGGCCGCTGCTCCTGCAGCTACTGAAGAGGTTTCAGAAGCAGAAGAAGTCGTTGATCCATTCAGCGCACCGGCAAGTGAAGAGCCGCTCCACCAGCAGCTCAAAACCAAATTCATCGAGGGTGGTGCAGGCTTCATGAGCCTTGTTATCATCTGTCTTATCCTCGGTCTCGCAGTAGCTATCGAGCGTATCATCTACCTCGCACTCTGCAAAACCAACACCAAGAAACTTCTTGCTGCCGTTGAGGCTGCTCTCAAACAGGGCGGTGTAGAGGCTGCTAAAGACGTTTGCCGCAACACTCGCGGCCCTGTCGCTTCAATCTTCTATCAGGGTCTGCTCCGCGCTGACCAGGGTCTGGACGTTGTTGAGAAGACCATCGTTTCTTATGGCTCAGTTCAGATGAGCAACATGGAGAAAGGCCTTTCATGGCTCGGTCTGTTCATCGCCATCGCTCCATCTCTCGGCTTCTTGGGAACAGTTATCGGTATGATCCAGGCATTCGACGCCATCCAGGCTGCAGGTGACATTTCTCCAAACGTTGTTGCCGGCGGTATGAAAGTGGCTCTGATCACAACTGTAGGTGGTCTGATCGTAGCCCTCATACTCCAGTTGTTCTACAACTATATCCTTTCACAGATTGACACTCTCTCTATCGAGATGGAGGACGCTTCAATCTCACTCGTTGATACTCTCGTTAAAAACATTAAATAATTACGATGAACAAGATCATTAAATGGGTAATGTGGGCACTGATTGCTGTCGGTGTGGCTGTAACAGTCTATGTATTCGCTACAGACTTTTCAGACGCATCCATCAATGCAATGCTCTACTGGGCCTATGCAATGGTTGGTGCAGCAGTCGTATCGATTCTCGGCGGTCTGATAGCTGAGGCCAAGGTTAATCCTAAAGCCCTCATCTCTTACGCCATAGTACTCGTAGGTGCTGCTGTTATCATCGGCGTTGCATATGTGCTCGCGCCAGGCACTCCAGCCATTGGTTACAATGGTGCCCCTGTGACTGACCAGACACTTAAACTTACTGACACTATCCTCAACCTTACCTACTTCGCTCTGGGTGCATCAGCACTCGCGATCCTCGGTAGCATCGTATGGGGTGCAGTGAAAGGCAAATAGTTATCAATTATGGCGAAAAAGACTCCAGAAATCAATACAAGCTCCACGGCTGATATTGCGTTCCTCTTGCTGGCCTACTTCCTCATGACCACTACCATGAACCAGGACAACGGTCTGCAGCGTCGTCTGCCCGTTATGCCTGATCCTAACCAGAAGGTAGAGGACCAGAAGATCAACCGCCGCAATATCATCATCGTGAAGATCAACTCTGCAGACAGACTGTTTGCCGGAGGCCAGATTATGGACGTTAGCCTGCTCAAAGACAAGATCAAAGAGTTCCTCACCAACCCTTCAGACGATCCTAATCTTCCGGAGAAGGAGATTAAGGAAATCGAGGGATTCGGTCCATGCCCAGTTTCAAAAGGCGTTATCTCTCTGCAGAATGACCGCGGTACTTCATACCAGGCCTACATTGCAGTGCAGAACGAGCTCGTAAAAGCAATCAACGAGCTGCGTAACGAGTTCTCAAGAAAGAACTTCGGCAAGCCTTACGCAAAACTGGACGAGGATAAACAGAAGATTGTCCGTGACGCTATTCCTCAGCAGATTTCTGAGGCAGAGCCTAAGGATGTCGGCAAACGTTCAAGATAGGAGGTATAAGATATGGCAAAATTCGGAAACAATAAAGAAAGGACTGTATCTTCATTCAGTACTTCTTCACTCTCTGATATCGTGTTCATGCTGTTGTTCTTCTTCATGGTGACAACATCAATGCGCGAGACCGAAAACAAAGTTATTATCAAGCTTCCTGAGGCCACCGAAGTGGTTAAACTTGAGAGAAAAGACCTTGCAGCTTACGTAAACATAGGTACCCCAACCAGGAATCTCCAGGCACAGTACGGTACAGATGCACGTATCCAGCTCAATGACTCTTTCAAGACTGCAGATGATATCCGCGACTTTGTTGCTGCCGAGCGTGACGCCCTCTCAGAGGTTGACCGTCAGTTCATGACTGTGGTTCTCCGCTGCGACTCAGACGTTCACATGGGTATTGTAACAGATGTAAAACAAGAGCTGCGCCGCTGCTCAGCCCTGAAGATTTTCTACACTGCGCGCAAAGCCCAGTAGGCTACACATACTACTGATTCAAGAGGCCGTTCAAAAAGCGATTTTTGAACGGTTTCTTTTTATTATTTTTATTATCTTTGCGTGTTTTAACTAATGTACATCAATTAATTCAAGAATATGTCGGAAATCAAACGCAGCAAGATCAAAGACCTGCTCCATATGGAGGCAGGAGTTGAGGTTCTCGCAAAAGGCTGGGTAAGAACCAAGAGAGGAAACAAAGATATAGCATTCATTGCCCTTAACGACGGTTCTACCATATATAATGTTCAGATTGTAGTGAACAAAGCCGACTTCGACGAGAGTCTTCTTGCAAAGATAACAACAGGAGCCTGCATAGGCGTAAGCGGCAAGCTGGTGGAGTCAATAGGTGGAGAACAGGCTGTGGAGATACAGGCAGCATCCATTGAAATATACGGCGAATGCGACCCTATGCGCTACCCTATACAGAAGAAGGGATGCACAATGGAGTTCCTCCGCACTGTGGCCCACATGCGTCCAAGGACAAACATCTTCGGAGCCGTACTGCGCGTACGCAATCAGATGGCCTTCGCCATACATGAATATTTCCACTCAAAGGGTTTCGTATACCTCAACACTCCGCTCATCACAGCATCGGACTGTGAGGGAGCAGGCCAGATGTTCAAGGTAACTACCCTAGATCTGGAGAATCTTCCTCGCAACAAGAAGGGTCAGGTTGACTACAGTCAGGATTTCTTCGGCAAAGAGACCTCATTGACCGTTTCAGGCCAGCTTGAGGGAGAGCTCGGCGCCACAGCCCTGGGTGAGATCTACACCTTCGGCCCTACATTCCGTGCCGAGAATTCCAACACTCCGCGCCACTTGGCCGAGTTCTGGATGGTAGAGCCTGAAATGGCCTTCTATGACATCAAGGACAATATGGACCTTGCTGAGGATTTCATCAAACATCTGGTGAAATATGCCTTGGAAAACTGCAAGGATGACATCAAGTTCCTGAATGACAAGGTGGACAACGAGCTTATCAGCCGTCTGGAAAGTGTAATCAGCACTGATTTCGTGCGTCTGCCATACACTGAGGGCATCAAGATCCTGGAAGAAGCCATTGCAAACGGCACTCAGTTCGAGTATCCTGTAAGCTGGGGCACTGACCTGCAGTCTGAGCACGAAAGATATCTTGTTGAGAAACACTTCTGCAAACCTGTGATACTCACCGACTATCCTAAGGATATCAAGGCCTTCTACATGAAGCAGAATGATGATGGCAAGACTGTACGCGCTATGGATGTGCTCTTCTCTAAGATTGGAGAGATTATTGGCGGTTCGGAGCGTGAGGCTTCATTGGAGAAGCTGGATGCCCGCATCAATGAGCTGGGAATGAGCAGGAAGGGTCTGGAATGGTATGTAGACACACGCCGCTTCGGTTCTTGCCCTCACAGCGGATTCGGCCTCGGATTCGAGCGTCTGCTGCTCTTTGTTACCGGCATGAGCAACATTCGCGACGTAATACCTTTCCCACGCACACCTAAAAACGCTGAATATTAACAGATTATGCTTATCATTGGTATAGCCGGAGGCTCAGGCTCGGGCAAAACTACAGTTGTAAGGAAAATTGTTGAATCCCTCAACAAGAAAGTAGCCGTCATTTCCCAGGATTCCTATTACAAGGACAGCAGCCACATCCCTGTTGAAGAAAGGGCAAACATCAACTTTGACCATCCTGATGCAATTGACTGGGAATTGCTTTGCCGCCAGATTGCTGACCTGAAGAAAGGCAAGTGCATACACCAGCCCATTTATTCCTACATTACCTGTACACGCAGCAAGGAGGAAACAATACTGGTGCAACCTGCGGAGGTCATTATTGTGGAGGGCATACTTATCTTTTCAGTTGAAAAGTTGCGCAATCTTATGGACATCAAGATATTCGTGGATGCCGAGAGCGATGACCGTCTGATGCGCATCATATATCGTGACATTCTTGAACGCGGACGCAATATGGACACTGCCTTCAACCACTATCAGGATACGGTGAAACCTATGCACTTGCAGTTCATAGAGCCGAGCAAGCGTTATGCCGATATAATCATCCCTGAGGGCGGCCACAACAAGGTTGCCATTGACATCATTTCCAACACAATTGAAAAGGCCCTGAGCTAAGGCATAAGGCTTGCGGGGGTCAAGCGTTGAATTTTTTGCATATGAAATCCGAAGAGAAAGCAGGACTGCGCATTACCGTCATTTTCCATCTGGTGGTGCTCATTGTCCTGCTTCTCTATGGTATAGGGACTGAGATCATGCCCGAAAACAGTTTTGTGCTGGACTTCTCCAAACAGGAAGAGAAAGAACAGGTGAAGAAACAGGAAAAGCTGGAGGAAGAAGTATCCAAGAAGCTTGACCGTATGATTGAAAAAGCCCGGACCGAGAACCCTGTCAAGAACGTAATAGTCAGCAAAAACCTCAGTGATGACCGTCATTCTGCTGCTGAAGCAGAACAGCTTATGAGTGACGCAGCCCGCCTTGCTGCAGAGCTTAAGGG
>CAMFRR010000039.1 GCA_945982095.1 uncultured Bacteroidales bacterium | reverse complement strand
CTCGGGAGATGTGTATAAGAGACAGACATGAGCAGGGCTTCTTCCTTTGTGGCAGGCTTAGGGCCGGGATAGGTAAATGCCGGTTCATCCGCAGGATCACCACCGTCATTGAGGTATTTGGTCCAGAAATAGGAAGCGGTGGTGGTACCGTGATGGGTCACGACAAAGCGGCGTATCACCGCAGGTACCGCATGTTTCTCACAAAGTGCGACGCCATCGCTCACATGGCGTATGATATCGGTAGCGCTCTCCTTAGGGCCCAGAAGGTCGTGGTATTTAACTCCTGGAGCCTGATTCTCCACGAAACACATAGGGTTGAGCATTTTTCCCACGTCGTGGTATAGCGCTGCAGTCCTGATGAGAGAAACGTCAGCATCAATGCTCTTAGCGGCAATCTCGGCCATATTCATGACGGCCAGCGAGTGCTGGAAGGTGCCGGGAGCCTTGGCGGCAAGTTCCTTGAGCAGAGGGCGGCTGGTGTCGCGCAGTTCCTGCAGGCGGTTCTCGCTCATGAGGTTGAAGACTATTTCAAAGAGATAGGTCAGAGGATAAACGAAGACCGTGAATAATGAACCCAGGGCAATGAACACCAGATCAAGGTATTGGAATGAGTCGAAAGAGCCGCTGAACATGCGGAAGGTGAAGTAGCCGAACACGGTGACAGCAAACATTATGAACACCGTGATGAACTGGCGCCACCCTTTCTGGAAACTTTCGTGCGCATAAACACCCACGAAGCCCGACAGGAGGAAAAGTACGAAGAACTGAGCCCCTCCCTGGATGAAAATCAGCAGTGGAAGGAGACAGAGCACGTACAATGGAATAACCAGTCTTTTGCGGAAGAAACTCCTGTAATACAGGGCAAAGGCGGGATAAGGTATCATATAGCACCAGTTGGCCGGAAGGTTGCTGAACAGGAAGGTTACCACGCAGGCAACGGCAAACAAGGTGATTATGAAGAGGAATTCGTTGTACTGGCTGAAGGTTTTCTCTCTGATGAAAAAGAGAAGGGAGAATACGAGTACGCAGAGTATGATGGAAAGTCCGAAGTTTCCCAGCCACAACATCCAGTTAGGGCCGTTATAACCCACATTGCTCTCAAACTCAGCCTTATACGAATCCAGCAGCTGGGCAATGTCGGCAGTTATTATCTCTGATTGGCTGACTATCACGTCGCCTGCAGGGAAAGTGCCTGATGTTGGAGATACGAATTCGGCAGACTCTTCATGCACCATTTCGGTGGTCTGGCGGTCGAATACCATGTTCGAAGCTATGCATGCATATACATCTTTAGCGCTGAATATGGAATCCACGTTGTACGAAGGGCAGAGTTTCTGCACCTGCTGAGTCCACAGAATCCTGACCTGATCGGCGGTATATATTTCCTCGCGGGGAACCTTTGCCGCCCTCTTCTCTCTCTGTAGAAAGAGTATATCCTGATCCTCAAATACTTCCGCAGAATATCCGCTCTGCTTGGCAGGAAGTATGCCGCGCACATAATAATTCTTTAGACAGGTAAGGGCAGTGTCTGCAAGGCCGGGATAAGACTGACCCAGGCTTTCCTGAATCCTGTCTGCACACTGGCCGTAAGCCTCATCTATATATTTATAATATGGCACATAGGTCGAACCCAGACGTTCCTTCTCCTGCTCTATCTGTTCCTGGGTCTTGAGTATGGGGAATGAGAACGGGGCCACGAGGGTCTCGTAATTCCATTTGCCTCCCTTGCGGTAGTGGTACTCGAACTCACCGTGACGCGGCATGGCCAAAGTAAGCACAGCCACCAATACGACAAAAGGCAGCAGGATTTTGGTAGATTTCAGAAGGTTCAACATAAGGTGCTATGTGTCAAATGTTTATTTCTTGAAAGGGCTGTCAGGCTCTTTTGCCATGTAGCTGAACTCAAGACGGTCCGTAAGCGAAGGCCAAAGATTGTGCATAAACACGGTAAGCTTACCTATAGGGGTGAGTATCACCTGGTTGCGGCGACGTTTCAGACCCTTTGCCAAATGCAGTGCACACTCTTCGGCACTCATCATGCTGGCCTCATCGCGCGGGGTCTTGCCCTGGCTTGAACCGTCAGCGGTGAGCGCTGCATTCCTCACATTGGATGCGGTGAATCCCGGTGCGAACACCATCACATGAAGCCCGTCATACAGATGCTCTATGCGCAGAGTGTCCAGGAAGCCGCGTATTGCATATTTGCTGCTTGCATAGCCCGTACGGGCAGGAAGACCTGCAAAGCCGGCTATGGAAATGACACCCACAACGCTGCCCTTTGACTTTAGCAGCCAAGGCAGGGCATATTTAGTGCAGTACACTGTGCCCCAGAAATTCACGTCCATCAGCCTGTGTATCACCTTGAGGTCCAGGTCGCGGAACATGGCGCGCATAGAAAGTCCGGCATTGTTCACAAGTATGTCAATGCCTCCGAAAGCATTCACTGCAGCATCCACAAGGGCGCGGCAATCTTCCTCCACGCTGACATCAGCTTTCACACAAAGCAGGTCGCTACGTTTGCAGCCAAAATCCGCGCACATCTTATCTGCCTGTTCTTCAAGCACTTCCACGCGGCGGGCAGCCATAACAACCTTAGATCCGTAAGATGCGAATAAACGCGCCGAAGCAAGCCCTATACCCGAGCTTGCCCCAGTGACAATTATTACTTTATTTGCGAAATGTCTTTTCACTCAGGAAAAATCTTGTCAGTCAATCTTCATTGCGGCAATGTCATCGCCGTCGTAATATCCCTCGTCAAGTTTGCGCTTGATCTCCTTGAATGCTGCAAGGGTTTCCTCCACATCCTTCATTGTGTGGGCAGCGGTGGAAACTATGCGGAAAATCACCATACCTTTTGGAATCACAGGATAAACCACTATTGAGCAGAAAATATGGTAGTTTTCGCGCAGGTCCTTGGCCATTTTTGTGGCCTGGGCAGGACCGCCCTTGATGTGCACAGGCGTAACGCAGGCCTCAGCCTCGCCTATATCGAAGCCCTCAGCCTTGAAGCCCTCCTGTATGGCGTGGGTAATCTTCCAGCACTTGGCACGCAACTCGTCGCCTTCAGGAGAATCTATGATTTCCATACGCTTGATGTTGCCCAGAACAAGAGGCATAGGAAGACTCTTGGCGTACATCTGGCTGCGCATGTTGTAACGCAGGTAGTTGATGATTGCACGAGGACCGGCAATGAAACCGCCTATGGATGCCATGGATTTGGCAAATGCACCTATATAAAGGTCAATACCGTCCATGCAGCCCAGATGTTCTGAAGTTCCGCGACCATGCTCGCCGAGAAGGCCGAAGCCGTGGGCATCATCTACAAATATGCGGAAATTATATTTTTTCTTCAGCTCTACTATCTTATCCAACTTGCCGAGGGCTCCTGTCATACCGAACACACCCTCGGTTATGAGCAGAACTCCACCGCCGTGGGATTCGGCTTCGGCACAGGCGCGGGCCAGTACCTTGTCACAGTCCTCGATGTCGTTGTGGCGGAATTTATATTTGCTGCCTATGTGAAGGCGTATGCCGTCAAGCAGACAGGCATGAGCCTCAGCATCATAGACAATCACGTCATGACGGTTGGTAAGGGCATCGATGGCCGACATTATGCCCTGATAGCCGAAATTGAAAAGGAAGGCATCCTCCTTCTTCTCAAAATCAGCGAATATTTTCTCAAGTTTCTCATGATAACGGGTGTGGCCGCTCATCATGCGGGCTCCCATAGGATAGGCAAGGCCCCACTCTGCCGCTGCACGGGCATCTTCCTTGCGCACCTCAGGATGATTGGCCAGACCAAGGTAGTTGTTAAGGCTCCAGTTCAGCACCGGCTTGCCGTTGAAAATCATATGAGGACCCAGTTCTCCTTCAAGACGAGGGTACATATAATAGCCTGCAGCCTGGTCAAAATACTGACCTATAGGGCCGCCGGCATCCTTTGATATTCTTTCAAATATGTCCATAATTTGCTTTTTTATTGCAATAATTCAGGTCTATGCATCAATATTTGCGTAATGGGCGTTCTTCTCGATGAACTCGCGACGTGGTGGAACATCATCACCCATGAGCATGCTGAAAGTACGCTCGGCTTCAGCAGCGTTCTCGATGGTTACCTGCCTCAAGAGACGTGTCTCTGGATTCATTGTGGTTTCCCAGAGCTGTTCGTCGCTCATCTCACCCAGACCTTTGTAACGCTGTACGCTGACGTTGTTGGTGCCTCCGAATTCCTCAATCAGGGCAATGCGCTCATCTTCTGTCCAACAATACTTTTCGAATTCCTTGCTCTGTGTACCTTTCTTCTTGACACGGTAAAGCGGAGGTGTGGCCAGATATACGTGGCCTCCGCGTATCAGGTCCACCATATAGCGGAAGAAGAAAGTGAGGAAAAGGGTGTCGATGTGTGAGCCATCGACATCGGCATCGGTCATGATGATTACTTTGTCGTAACGCAGTTTACTGAGATTCAGCTCATTAGGGTCATTCTCAGTACCTATGGTCACGCCCAGGGCCGTGTATATGTTCTTAATTTCCTGATTCTCGAAGACATGGTGCATAGGAGCCTTTTCCACATTCAGGATCTTACCTCGCATAGGAAGTATGGCCTGGATTGAAGAGTCACGTCCCGATACTGCCGTTCCGCCTGCGGAATCACCCTCGACGAAGAAAATCTCGCATTTCTTCGGGTCACGGGACGAGCAGTCCGAGAGCTTGCCGGGAAGACCAGCTCCGGTCATGACAGTCTTGCGCTGTACCATCTCACGGGCCTGACGCGCGGCATGACGGGCTGTAGCTGCAAGTATCACCTTGTCTACTATGAGTTTAGCTTCACGCGGATTTTCCTCAAGATACTGCTCTACAGCAGCTGCAGTTGCCTGTGAAACAGCCGAAACCACCTCAGGGTTGCCGAGTTTGGTCTTGGTCTGGCCTTCAAACTGAGGCTCAGCCACCTTTACGGACACAACTGCTGTCAGACCTTCGCGGAAATCCTCAGCGCTGAGTTCGCATTTGAGCTTGGTAAGCATATTGTTCTTGTCAGCATAGCCCTTGAGGGTACGTGTAAGACCCATGCGGAATCCCTGCAGATGTGTACCTCCCTCTATGGTGTTGATGTTGTTCACGTAGGAGAATATTTTCTCACTGAAGCCTGTATTGTACTGGAGGGCAATCTCAATAGGAATTATCTTGTTGGCCTCCAAGTGTATAGGAGCCGGAATGATATGGTCTGCACCTCCATCAAGGTATGTCACGAACTCCTGAAGTCCATCTTTGCTGTAGAATACGTCCTTCCTGTATTCTTTGGTGACACTGCCGTCCTCGTGGGTTTCTTCCACCTGTTCCCTCAAGTCTGTGAGGGTGAGGGTAATACCCTTATTGAGGTAAGCCAGCTCGCGCAGACGGGCAGCCAGAGTGTCGTACTTATAGACCGAAACCTGGAAAATCTCAGGATCCGGATGGAAAGTCACAGTGGTACCTGTATCCTCAGCCTCGCCCACAATCTCTACTGCAGTGAGAGGTTTGCCTTTGCTGTATTTCTGGACGAAAATCTTTCCTTCGCGATGAACTTCTACCGCCAGCGAATCCGAAAGGGCATTCACGCAGGATACACCCACGCCATGCAGACCTCCGGACACCTTGTATGAGTCCTTGTTGAACTTGCCGCCTGCATGCAGGACTGTGAGCACGACCTCAAGGGCGCTGCGTCCTTCCTTTGGATGCATGCCCGTAGGGATACCACGTCCGTTGTCTTTGACAGTGATGGAATTGTCTTTGTTTACAGTTACATGAATCGTATCACAATAACCGGCCAGAGCCTCGTCTATACTGTTGTCCACGACCTCGTAGACAAGGTGGTGAAAACCTCTTTCGCCCACATCTCCTATGTACATTGAAGGCCTCTTGCGCACTGCCTCAAGTCCTTCAAGGACCTGTATGCTGCCCGCAGAGTAATCCTGGCCGCCAAGTGTCGCCTCATTAATCTCACTCATATTTGTTCGCTTTAATTATAAACGGACAAATATACGGATTTTTTCCTAAAAATTCAAGGTTGCACCTGCCGTAATACAAATTCCCTTCCTAGCGTACATAGGAATGTATTGCAGCGAGCGGCAGAGCAGATTGCTGCCGTTCGCGAAGATTGTCACACTATTGTTGAGTTTATACTCGGCCTTTGCACGCAAATCCACTATAGGGCTGGTCTTGTACAGTCCTGCCGTGTAAGGCGAACGGTAGTCTACTCCCATACCGAGCTTTATGCGGCGGGCAATGAGGAAATCCATATCCAGACCGGCCTCCAGGGCAGCCGGAATACTGCGCAGGGCAATCTTTTCATTGTTGACGTAGTAAGAGTAGTCCACATGGCCCGAGGCCGTGAATATGCCTGCCCTGACAGATAGACTGGCCCCTGCCAACAGGCGATGCGTGTCTTCGAATATGAGAGAAAGATGCTTCTGTCTCTGAATATCACCGTCACTTACATAGTAGAGCGGATTGTTTGCCGTCATATTGTAACCGCCGTGGAGGTCATAATCGAAACAATGCCACAGATTGCCCCTCAGGCCCAGTTCAGCCCTGTAGTCGCGGGTATTGAAGAAGCCGGCATCGCTATGCGGGATGTAGAAACCATGATTGAGAGCATCCTCACGCTCGCCATACATGCCTCCTTTCAGCTTGGCGTCTGCATAGATGTCAAGTGCCCTCGGGATGGCTGTCCATTGGAACTCAAGCACCGGCCATATGGCTACAGGCCATCTTTTGTCTTTAGGAGTCTGACTTTCGGTCTGGTCCTGAGCCTTTGGCTGAGTCTGATCCTGCGCGGCGACATGAATTCCATCAACAAGCACAGCCAAGCCTATTCCGATGTACACCTTGTCGTTGTTGAAGAAATATCTCGGTGTCACAACTCCAGTCCAGCCGAAGTAATTCTCCAGGCTTTGACGAGGAATATCATAGGAAAAGTCCGCGTCGATCTGCAGGTCAAAAGCAGAGCCGCGTCTGAAATCCCTCCTTCCGTACAGCTTCACGAAAGCATTGTGTTCAAAGCTGTTGAGCGGGGCATCCATCTTGATCAGCTTATTGCGGAAACCGAAAGCATAGTCAAGTTCGGCAGCAAAGGTCCATCGCACTGAAGGGTCGAAATTGCTGGCCATGCCAAGCCTTGCGTTGAGACCGTTATATGACGATACGGCATTGATTCCTGAAGGGGCCGACTTGCCGAAAGAACCTTCATAATCCAGATTCATCAGCAGCGAAAAATCCTCCCAGTCACAACGTCCGTCCATGCCTGCTATAGCCTCTG
>CAMFRR010000038.1 GCA_945982095.1 uncultured Bacteroidales bacterium | reverse complement strand
TATTTATGCTATCCATATATGTTATAAGACTTTAAAGATTTCTGGCTGAAATGCATTGACAAATTGCTATAGCCGGGTGGACTATAGCAAAAAAAATGCCAATATAGTTATTTTACTGGGATATAACCATCTGCGGACATCAATTCCCTAAGAAGCCTGTCGGCAGCCTCGAAGCTGTTTTCTATCTCTCCGTTGAGTATCGCTTCCTTGATGCTTTCCTTCATCTGCCCGAGTATGCGGCAAGGCGGCAAGCCGTACAGATCCATGATATAATCTCCGGAAATGGGATTTTTCCAATTGCGCATGGCATCCTTCTGTTCCACTTCCTTCATCTTGCCCATGACAAGGTCGAAATTGGACTTGAGCACTTCCACCTTGCGTTCGTTCTTGGAAGTAATGTCGCTCTTGCAAAGAAGCATAAGGTCGTCTATGTCATTGCCTGCCTCGAAAAGCAGACGGCGCACGGCAGAGTCAGTAATTTCCTCAGTAACAAGCGTTTGTGGACGTCCATGCAGGAAAACCAGTTTCTGCACGTATTTCATCTTCTCGTTCAGAGGCATTTTCAGGCTCTTGAAAATCTTAGGCACCATCTTGCTGCCAATTACCTCATGTCCGTGGAAACTCCAGCCTGCAACAGGGTCGAACTGCTTGGAAGCAGGCTTCCCTATGTCATGAAGCAGGGCCGCCCAGCGCAGCCAAACATTAGGAGAAGTGCGCACAGTCTCTTTGAACTCGTTTCCAACGTCCTCATAATCATGCAGAAGCCCTTCGGCTATGGCTGCCTTCTCGGCCTCGGCTACATTGTCCAGTACCTGCAGCGTGTGTGCGAAGTTCTCCTTGTGGGCCCTGCCTTCCATCATCTGCACTCCTTTGAGCTTGAGCAGGTCAGGGAGAATATACTGCAGCATTCCGGCCTTGTCCATCAGGAAGAATCCCATCGACGGGTGGTCGGTAATGAGTATCTTGTTGAGTTCCTCGACTATACGTTCCTTTGTAAGTATCTCCAGACGAGGGGCATTGCGTTTTATAGATTCAAAGCACTCTGGGGTGATATTGAAATATTTCTCCCATGTGCTCAGGCGGGTGGCGAACCTCACGGCTCTGAGCATGCGCAAGGGGTCGTCATCAAAGGTTTTGTCGGGATCGAGAGGGGTGCGTATTATACCCTTTTCCAAATCTTCCATTCCTCCGAAAGGATCCACCAGAACGCCGTAGTCATCCCCGTTGAGGGAAAAGGCCATGGCATTGATGGTGAAATCGCGGCGCTTCTGGTCATCCAGCAGGGTGCCGGCCTCGACAAGAGGGTTGCGGCTCTCGCGTGAATAGGATTCCTTGCGTGCGCCCACGAACTCCACTTCCGTGCCTTTGTAGCGCAGCATGGCCGTGCCGTACGTTTCGAATATGGAAACGCGGCTGTGCACGATTTTTCCCACAGCCCTCGCGAAAGCGGGCCCGCTGCCTTCTACCACTATGTCAATGTCGCCCGACCTGACACCAAGAAAGCAATCACGCACATAACCGCCTATCACAAAAGCTCTTACACCCTTCTCAGCAGCAACAGAACTGACTATTTTGAATATAGGATTGTCTAGAAACTGCTCTGCATAACTTATTGATCTTTCTTCGCTCTTACTCATCAGATTCTTGAACCATTGTTTCATAATCAGGAATGAAATTCACATTAACAAATTTACCATCATTTTTCCTTAAAACAATGGTCTTCTGGCCGTTTGTGAGAATAATCCAGCGCAGATTCAGGGCAAGATCGTAACAAATGGCCTGATCCAGCACTTCCCTATTCAGAGTGACTGAAGGCTGTTTGCATTCCACCAGGGCCAGAGGACGCGCATTGCGGTCCCATATGAGTATGTCGGCCCTGTACTGTTTGCCGCCCAAGTTGAAAGACACTTCACTGTTCATTAGGCTGCGGGGAACTTTGGAATGTTCAAGCAGAATGCCTATGAACCATTGCCGCACCTGCTCTTCGGGAGTCAGGGGCACTTCCATGCGGCGCAGGGGGTCGAAGACCTTTGCTTTCATCACTCGGCAGCGGCTTCGTGTGCGACGGTATCGGGTACCTGGGAGCTTGAGGAGGCAGATGTGTCGGAGGCAAGGGTTTCGGAAGCAGCGGCTTCAGATGAAGCGGCGGCTTCGGCAGCTTCAGCTGCAGCAGCTGCCGCCGCGGCTTCGGCGGCTTCGGCAGCTTTTCTGGCCTCATACTCTTCGAAAGCCTGATGGTATCTTCTGGCATTCTCCTGATGCTCTGCCAGAGTCTCGGCAAATACATTTGTCCCGTCAAATTCGCTGTTGGCACAGAAGAAGAGATAGTTGTGCTCGTCAGGATTGAGTACGGCCTCTATGTGTTCTTTGCCAGGAAGACATATAGGAGATGGAGGAAGACCCTGATAAAGATAGGTGTTGTAGGGCGAAGGATTGGCAAGGTGGGAAAAGAGCACGCGCCTTATCTTATAGTCATAAATATAGCATACTGTAGGACAGGCCTGCAGTTTCATACCTTTACGCAGACGGTTAAGGTACACGCTGGCTACCTTGGGATATTCTTCAGGCCTGTGCGTTTCCTCGGCCACTATGGAGGCCAGCACGCTCACTTCTTCGGGGCTGAGTCCTCTGGCCTGAGCTTTTGCCCTGCGGTCTTTGTTCCAATACAGCTCATGTTCCTTTTTGAAACGTTTCATCAGCTTGGACATGTCCCAATCCCAATACACCTCGTAGGTGTCGGGCAGAATAATCTCGAACACCTTGGTTGGAGTGGTACCGAATGCGGAAAGCAAGAGGCTGTCATTCAAGCCGTTGAGCACCTCCATCGTATCTATCATCATCTGCGATGCAATCTTTTCGGCGAGCTGTTCCTTGCTTCGTATGCTGCCGGCTATGGTCAGATGCACTGGAGTCTGCCAGCCTCTGGTGATGGCTCTGGCCACATAGCGTGCAGTATGTGTCGGCAGGAATTTGTAGGAGCCCGGATGCAGGCGTTCGTAGCTGCGCTCAATGTTCATTGAACGGCGCAAAGACTTGGGATGCAGGGGCCTGAGGGTTTCATTGAAACGGGCAAGTACCGTCTCAAGATTATCGTCTTCATATATATGTATCTCTCCGCCTTTGGAGAATGCAGGCATCTTGTTGTCCACATACCATATGGATCCTACATAGGCGGAAACTGACAACACGGCCACCATTATCACTGACAGTATGATTATCAGCAATTTGGCACTGGCCTTCAATGTTCTTGTCTTTCGTCCCATAATTATTTACGTTTTGCCGGTCTGAGCAGCAAGGTATTGTCTTCCCTCACAACATAGGCATTGGCGGCTCCTATACCATTGAGTTTGAGCAGGGATTTGAGAGAAATTGCATATTTCTGAGATATGCCCCACAGAGTCTCACCCTCACTGCATATGTGCTTATCCAAACCTTTGACCGCATATTTGGCCTTATTGCGCAAAAACACCACTTCCCTTGGCTGAAGCTTGCGGTCCGGCTCGCTGTCGTTGAACCTTGCGAGTTCCTTTGGAAAGAGGTCATATAAGGCTGCTATTGACTTATAAGATTCGCCCTCACGGGCATAAACGAATGGTATTCCATTGATTTCAAGCACTTCACGCTGCAGGGAAACTGCGTATGTGCCTTTGCGTCCCGAGCCGCTGTAACGGTTGACGCTCTCAAGTTCGTTCGGAGACTGAGGTATGCTGAGCTCCTCCTCGGCATCGGAACTCAGGGGTTTAAGGGAATCAAAGCGGGTGAGGTCGTAACTTTCTATAATGCCTATAAGTTTCTGGGCATATTTGGGATCTGTGGCATAGCCGGCCTTCTTCAATCCATAGCACCAGCCTTTGTAGTCCGTAGTTTCAAGGTCGAAGAGTGAAGCATAGCGCGGCTTATATCTGAGAAAATCTCCATGATCCCTGTAGGAGTCCTCAACGGAAGGATATTTACGGAAACATTCACCCTTGGCGTCATCGTCAAAATATACTTTCTTGCCCTTCCAGTCGGAATGGCACTTGATGCCGAAATGGTTGTTGGCCCCCACTGCCAGGGCGCTTTTGCCATAACCCGATTCCAGCATACCCTGGGCAAGAGTGATGCTTGCCGGAACTCCACTGCGATACATCTCCTTAACGGCAAGATCCGAGTATTTGTCTATATAGGTTCTGGCTTTCTGCGCGACTGTAGTGTCGGCAGGAAGCAGGGCCATGGAAAACAGGACCGCAAGTGTCAACAGCAGTGTCTTTTTCATTTCAGGGGAATTATTGGCAAATCTATGATGTCACCGTCGTCAAGGGCACGTGAAGCGGGGAATATTTCCTTGAGCTGCTGCTCATATCGTCCATGTATTTCCTCCTCTTTGATATTTGAGGAATAATGGGCCACAAGAAGCTGCCCTACTCCTGCCTCCAAAGCGCATCTGGCGGCATCGTGTGTGGTACTGTGCATTCTGAAAACGGCTTTGGGATTGTCTTCAGCAAAATATGTACCTTCATGGTAAAGCACGTCCACGCCTTTTACCCAGGAAGAAAGCTCAGGGAAAGGCGCAGTGTCGCTGCAATAGGCATAACTGCGGGGGCTGTAGGCTTCTTTCTTGAACAGGCAAGGACCCTTTTCACGGAAAATGAAACCATAGGATTCTATGCCGTGTTTGAGTGGAAAGGCCTCAACCGACAGGTCCCCGTAATCAAGAATAGTCTGAGGCTCCTTCATTTTAAGCGGTTCGAAAAGCAGCTCGAAGGGATCTTTGTCGCCCCAGAAAGATTTGTAGAAATTCAGGACAGAACCCAAGGCATTGGGGCCGAAAATCCTGAGAGCTTTGGTACGGCCTGTCAGGGCCATGGTATTGAGCAAAGGAAAAAGGCCGAACATATGGTCACCGTGTATGTGCGAAATGAATATACAGTCCAACCTTGTCTTGCTCAGGCGTTTGACGCCTTGATATCCACCTTCTTCAGCCCATTTCTGAAGTCGGTGCTGCTGTGTGAGGAAGCGTGTCTGCACACCCTCACTGCAATCAATCAAAAACAAGCGCTCAGCCGCCTGAAGCAGCTGAGCACTTGATGCACGATTGGGCTTTGGCTTCGCGGAAGCCGTACCCAATATGTTGACAATAAACCTTTCGGCCATTATGCTCGAAAGTGACGATTACTTGCTGAGCTGCTCTTTGAGAGCTGCAAGTACGTCGAGGTCGCCGAGAGTAGTCTTCTCTACAGCCTCGTTGATCTTCTTGACAGCTTTCTTTGCAGACTCTGCCTCAGATGCAGGACGCTCAGCCCTTGATGGAGCAACAGCGTAAGTCTTGAGGTGTGAAACAGTCACTTTGCGTGAGTTACGCTTGATGTCGATTACCTTGAACTCAGCGCTCTCGCCGGCAACGAGTGAAGTGCCGTCCTCTTTAACGAGCTCTTTGGCAGGGCAAACAGCCTCTACGTTCTCACCGAGGATGATGGTAGCCTGTTTCTCGGCAACTGATGCAACCTTACCTGTGCATACTGTACCTACAGGATACTCCTTCTCGATCTGCTCCCAAGGGTTAGGAAGAAGCTGCTTGTGGCCGAGAGAGAGTTTGTGGTTCTCCTCATCGAAGTCGAGGATTTCAACCTCAATCTTGTCGCCAGGAGCAACGAGCTCTGAAGGATGTTTGATCTTGTTCCAAGAAAGGTCGCTGATGTGTACGAGACCCTCGATGCCCTCCTCAAGCTCTGCGAATACACCGAAGTTGGTGATATTGCGTACAGTAGCTGTGTGGCGGCTGCCTACAGGATATTTCTCGCGAATGTTCTCCCAAGGGTTAGCAACGAGCTGCTTCAGACCGAGAGACATCTTCTTCTCCTCGCGGTCGAGGGTAAGAATCTGTGCCTCAACCTCATCACCTACATGGAGGAAATCCTGGGCGATGCGAAGGCGTGGGCTCCAGCTCATCTCTGAAACGTGGATGAGACCCTCTACACCTGGCTCAACCTCTACGAATGCGCCGTAATCCTGTACGAGAACTACTTTACCCTTAACGGTGTCGCCAACCTTGAGGTTTGCGTCAAGAGCCTCCCATGGATGTGGAGCAAGCTGCTTGAGACCCAGAGCGATACGTTTCTTGTTCTCGTCGAAGTCGAGGATAACCACATTGATCTTCTGATCGAGCTCAACAACCTCCTTAGGATGGTTGATACGGCCCCATGAGAGGTCAGTGATGTGGATAAGACCGTCAACACCGCCGAGGTCAACGAATACACCATAGTCGGTAACATTCTTGACTGTTCCCTCAAGAACCTGGCCTTTCTCGAGCTTGCCGATGATCTCGCTCTTCTGAGCCTCGAGCTCGGCCTCGATGAGAGCCTTGTGTGAAACCACTACATTGCGGAACTCAGGGTTGATCTTAACGATCTTGAGATCCATAGTTGTATCAACGAACTGGTCATAGTCACGTATAGGCTTAACATCGATCTGGCTGCCAGGAAGGAAGGCCTCGATGCCGAATACATCTACAATCATACCGCCCTTAGTGCGGGTCTTAACGTAACCTTTGACGATTTCGTCTTTGTTGAACGCCTCATTTACGAGGTCCCAAGAATGCACGGCGCGGGCCTTCTTGTGTGAGAGGATGAGCTGTCCGTGTTTGTTCTCTGCAGTCTGCACATAAACCTCCACTTTGTCACCCACCTTGAGCTCAGGGTTGTAACGGAACTCAGTTGTAGGGATAACGCCCTCTGACTTGTAGCCTATATTGACTACAACTTCTTTTTTGTTGATTGAAGTCACAGTACCGGTAGTAACCTCGTTCTCATTGATCTTTGAGAGGGTTGCATCGTACTGTGCAGCGATGCTGGCACGGTCAGCATCATACACGTTGTCGTTCTCAAACGCGTCCCAGTTGAACTCCTCCGGAGCTACTGATGCGTTGAGAACTGCATTCTTGATTTCGTTTTCGTTTGCCATAATTTTTAAAATAAATACTTGAAAAACTAATGCGTTAAACTTTATGTCTTGATCTCCTGCAGGATGGCTCTGTGTATGAATACGCAAAGCGTCCCTTTGGAGAGGGACGCAAATATACGAATAATTTTCTTAATCCCTATGGATTAGAGCATGTTTTTCCTTCTGAATATGAAATAAGCTGCAATAATAGAGATGGAAATGTATAAAACAATGAGTATCCAGTTCCATGGACCGCTGAAAGGGATTATGGGCAAATCCACGTTCATTCCGAAAAAGCCCGTGATGAGGGTTGGGGGCATGAGCAGGAAGCTGATAAGGGTGAAGACTTTCATTATCTTGTTCTGGTCCAGGTTAACCAGACCCAGCACCTGTCTCTATACACA
>CAMFRR010000037.1 GCA_945982095.1 uncultured Bacteroidales bacterium | reverse complement strand
ATAGGAGTCCGTCTCGTGGGCTCGGAGATGTGTATAAGAGACAGGGAATAGGTGATGTGACCCGCCCTCTGCCTCCTGTATGCATAGAGGCCCTTCATAAAGCTGCCGATGATATGGCCTGTTCTGAGCGCTTTCACGGATATGGACCAGAGCAGGGATATGCCTTTCTGCGAGAAGCCATTGTGGAGCATGATTACAGGAGCAGGGGAGTTGAGATTGGAGCTGACGAGGTGTTTGTAAGCGATGGAGCTAAGAGCGACTGCGGCAATATTGGCGACATTTTCAGCCCTGATGCCATTGTGGGAGTATGCAATCCTGTATATCCTGTATATGTGGACAGCAACAAGATGGCAGGACGCGGCATATCCATGATTGCAGCGGGAGCCGACAAGGGTTTCGCTGCCGTTCCTGATGAGAATCTTAAGGCTGACATCATATATTTGTGCTACCCCAACAATCCTACAGGCACTGTGCTGACTCGCAGCCAGATGCAGCAGTGGGTGGATTTTGCCAAGTCCAAAGGCAGCATAATCATTTATGACTCTGCCTATGAAGCTTATATACGAGACGAGAATATCCCTCATTCCATATATGAAATCCCCGGGGCAGAAACTGTGGCCATAGAGATTCGCAGTTATTCCAAGACGGCTGGATTCACAGGCCTGCGCTGCGGTTACACTGTGGTACCCAAGGCTCTGCAACTCAAGGATTCCACAGGCAGAACTTTCAGCCTTAACAAATTGTGGAACAGGCGCCAATGCACTAAGTTCAACGGCGCCTCTTATCTGAGCCAGAGGGCGGCTGAGGCCATTTACAGCCCTGAGGGCCGCGCGCAGATCCGGGCCACTGTGGACTATTATATGGACAATGCGGCATATATGCGCAAGAGCCTGCTTGATCTTGGTTATGTGCTCTATGGCGGAGAAAATGCTCCGTACATATGGATAAAGACCCCTGGGGATATGGGTTCGTGGGAGTTCTTTGACCTGCTGCTCAATAAGATAAATGTGGTAACAACCCCGGGCGTGGGCTTCGGAAGCGAGGGAGAAGGCTATATACGCATAACAGCTTTCGGCAGCCGTGAGGATTGTGTCGAGGCTATGGAAAGATTCAAACAGCTGTGAAATGGAAGGTATAGAAAACAGAAGTTTGCATGAGGAATGCGGAGTTTTCGGCGTATGGGGCCTGGAAAACGCTTCTTCTTATATTTATTATGGCCTCCACAGCCTGCAGCATAGAGGTCAGGAGGGTTGCGGCATAGTTACGGTCGGAGATGACGGACATTTCAATACCCACAGAGGGCTGGGGCTGGTGTCGGATGTATTTAACAGCGGCAATCTGTCCCAGCTTAACGGCACAATGGGCATTGGTCACGTGCGATATTCCACCTTCGGAGGCGGTGGCCTTGACAACGTACAACCTTTCTATTTCCATCACAAATACGGGGACTTTGCCCTGGCCCATAATGGCAATATAGTGAATGCCAAGGAGTTGAGTGATGAATTGGAAGAACAGGGCTGTCTTTTCCGCACTACCTCCGACAGCGAGATACTTGCCCATCTGATACGCAAACCTAAGGGCGAGGACAGAATATTCCACATTATGGAAGCCTTGCGCCGCATGGAGGGTGCCTTCTCCTTCCTCATAATGACAAGGAACCGCATTTATGCTTGCCGCGACAGGCATGGCCTCAGACCCCTGTCCATAGGTACAATGGGGAAAGCTTATGTCGTGAGCAGTGAGACCTGCGCCTTTTCCATCATAGGAGCTAAGTTCCTGCGCGATGTGGAGCCGGGAGAAATAGTGTGCATAGACAGTCATGGACTGCGCAGTAACTTCTACAGCGAGGACTGCAGTTCCAAGATATGCTCTATGGAATATATATATTTCGCGCGTCCCGATTCCAAAATTGAGGGTTGCAATGTGCACAACGTACGCAAGGAATGCGGCCGCATGCTTTACAAGAAGGCCCCGCTGGAAGCCGATATCGTTGTTGGCGTTCCGGATTCCAGCCAAAGTGCGGCCATGGGTTACAGCGAGGCCAGCGGCATTCCTCTGGAGGTGGGTCTGGTCAAGAGCCGCTACATAGGAAGGACCTTCATACAGCCCACCCAGCAGTTGCGTGAAACCGGGGTGAGGATGAAACTTTCGGCCATTCCTGAGGTGGTGGAGGGCAAGCGTGTGGTGCTGATCGATGATTCCATTGTGAGGGGTACCACCTCCCGCCGCATAGTACGTATGCTCAGGGAGGCCGGTGCGAAGGAGGTACATGTGCGTATTGCGGCGCCTCCTCTCACAAATCCTTGTTTTTATGGGGTGGGTCTGGTCAAGAGCCGCTACATAGGAAGGACCTTCATACAGCCCACCCAGCAGTTGCGTGAAACCGGGGTGAGGATGAAACTTTCGGCCATTCCTGAGGTGGTGGAGGGCAAGCGTGTGGTGCTGATCGATGATTCCATTGTGAGGGGTACCACCTCCCGCCGCATAGTACGTATGCTCAGGGAGGCCGGTGCGAAGGAGGTACATGTGCGTATTGCGGCGCCTCCTCTCACAAATCCTTGTTTTTATGGGGTGGACATCTCAGATTATGACCAGCTCATAAGCGCCAATAAGACTGTGGAACAGGTGTGTGAGGCTATCGAGGCTGACAGCCTGGTGTTTCTGGATGAGCATGAACTGCTCAAGTCGGCCCCGGGGCGTTGCGATATGTGTTTCGCCTGTTTCAACGGGGATTACCCTACGGATACTTTCGGACATTATGTAAGGAAATGAAATATGGAAGAGCGTAAACCTGCAGTGCTCCGTCTTGAGGGCGGAGCCGAATTCAAGGGATGGATATTCGGTTATGACGGACCTTGCGATGGTGAGGCTGTGTTTTCAACAGCAATGGTCGGTTATCCTGAGAGTCTTACTGACCCATCCTACAGCGGCCAGATATTGTGCGTGTCATATCCCATTGTGGGCAGTTATGGAGTGCCGGACGAAGGAGTGGATGCCAATGGCATTTCTCTGAATTTCGAGTCGGAACGCATTTGGGCCCGTGGCCTTGTCATAAGCGATTACAGTTGTGAATACAGCCATTGGAGCGCTGTGAAGAGCCTGGACGAATGGTTGAGGGAACAGAAGATTCCCGGAATATATGGGGTAGATACACGTGCCCTGACACAGGAACTGAGGGAACATGGCTCCCAGCTTGCTATGATAGTGCCCCAGGGCGTGGAGAAAAGTTTCCCTGTGAATGACCCTAATCTGGAGAATCAGGTGGCAGTGGTAAGCTGTAAAAAAGTGATGCGCTATGGCCACGGGGACAAGAAGGTTGTGCTTGTGGACTGCGGAGTCAAGCATAATATTCTGCGCTGTTTCGTGGACAGGGGAGTGGAATTGATAAGGGTGCCTTGGGATTATGATTTCACTGATATGGAGTATGACGGACTTTTCATTTCCAACGGACCCGGCAATCCTCAGATGTGCGATGTGACTGTACAGCATATACGCAAGGCAATGGAGGGGAACAAGCCCATTTTCGGTATATGTATGGGCAACCAGCTCATGGCCAGGGCTGCAGGTGCAGGCACCTTCAAGCTGAAATATGGACATCGCTCGCACAATCAGCCTGCTCGTATGGTGGGCAGCACCCGTTGTGTCATTTCTTCTCAGAATCACGGCTTTGCTGTGGATGCCTCAGGTCTGGGCCCGGATTGGGAGGAATGGTTCGTCAATATGAATGACGGCACCAATGAGGGCATCAGGCACAAGACCAAGCCTTTCTGCAGCGTGCAGTTCCATCCTGAGGCTTCAAGCGGTCCGACCGATTCTCAATTTTTGTTCGATGAGTTCATATCCAAGCTGTAAACACTTATGAAAGATACAAGTATACAAAAAGTGCTGGTCCTGGGCTCGGGAGCCCTCAAGATAGGTCAGGCGGGAGAGTTCGACTATTCTGGCTCTCAGGCTCTCAAGGCTCTGCGTGAGGAAGGGGTATCCACAGTGCTGATTAATCCCAACATTGCCACTGTACAGACTTCGGAAGGCGTTGCGGACAAGATTTATTTTCTGCCTGTCACTCCTGAGTACGTGGAGAAAGTGATACTGAAGGAGAGGCCGCAGGGCATATTGCTCAGTTTCGGTGGACAGACTGCGCTCAACTGCGGTGTGGAGCTGTACAAAAGCGGGGTCCTGGAAAAATATGGAGTGAGGGTGCTTGGCACTCCTATACAGGCCATAATGGATACCGAGGACAGGGATCTGTTTATCCGCAAACTGGATGAAATAGGGGTCAAGACCATCAAGAGCCATCCTGCCGACAATATGGAAGAAGCGCGTGCAGCTGCCCTCAATCTGGGCTTTCCTCTGATTGTGCGCGCTGCCTATGCTTTGGGAGGACTGGGCTCCGGTTTCGTGGATGATATGGAAGAGTTGGAACAGGTTTGTTCCAAGGCCTTTGCCTTCTCGCCTCAGGTGCTTATTGAAAAGTCGCTCAAGGGTTGGAAAGAGATAGAATATGAGGTTGTGCGCGATGCTTATGACAACTGCATCACAGTGTGCAATATGGAGAACCTCGACCCTCTGGGCATACATACGGGAGAGAGTATAGTGGTGGCTCCGTCACAAACCCTTTCCAACAAGGATTATTACTTTCTGCGCGAACTTGCCATCAAGATTATCAGACATATAGGCATAGTGGGCGAGTGCAATGTTCAATATGCCTATGATCCTGATTCTATGGAATATAGGGTTATTGAAGTCAATGCCCGCCTCAGCCGTTCTTCGGCCTTGGCATCAAAGGCTACCGGTTATCCTCTGGCCTTCGTCGCCGCCAAGCTGGCCCTGGGCTACGGACTTTTCGACATTACCAACTCCGTCACCAAGACCACTCCGGCCTTCTTCGAGCCCGCCCTGGACTATATCGTGTGCAAGATCCCGCGCTGGGACCTGGGCAAGTTCCACGGAGTTTCCCGCAAGATTGGCTCTTCAATGAAATCTGTGGGAGAGGTGATGAGCATAGGACGCAGTTTCGAGGAAGCCATACAGAAGGGATTGAGGATGATAGGCCAGGGAGCCCACGGTTTCGTAGGCAACAGGACTATGGATGTGAAGGATATGGACAATGCCCTCAGCGAGCCTACAGATAAGAGAATTTTCGTTCTGGCCCAGGCAATGCAGCAGGGCTACAGCATAGACAGGCTGCATGAGCTGACTAAGATTGACAGGTGGTTCCTTGCGCATTTGATGAATATTGTGCGTACCAATGAGCAGATGCAGACCTATGATGCTGTGGAGAAGCTTCCTTATGAGTTGTTGCTTAAGGCCAAGATGCAGGGTTTTTCGGATTTCCAGATTCAGAAGGCCATATATGGCCGTTCCGACACGGACATGCAGGACAGGGTGCGCCGCTATCGCAAGAGCCTGGGCATTGTGCCTGTGGTCAAACAAATAGACACTCTGGCAGCCGAGTTTCCGGCACAGACCAACTATCTGTACTTGACATATAACGGCAATGTGAGCGATGTGAATTATTGCCACGACCATAAGTCGGTGATTGTGCTGGGCTCCGGGGCCTACCGCATTGGCAGTTCTGTGGAGTTTGACTGGTGCAGCGTCACTTGCCTGGGCGAGATAAGGAAACAGGGCTACAGGGGAGTTATGATAAACTACAATCCGGAGACCGTATCTACGGATTATGATATATGTGACCGTCTGTATTTCGATGAGCTTAGTTTCGAAAGAGTTATGGATATCATTGAATTGGAGTCTCCACACGGAGTGATTGTGTCAGTGGGTGGCCAGATTCCTAATAATCTGGCCTTAAGACTCCAAAACAATGGTGTGCATATATTGGGAACTGAGGCAGAAAATATAGACAGGGCTGAGGACAGATACAAGTTCTCCAGCATTGTGGAGCAGCTGGGCATAGATCAGCCGCAGTGGAAAGAGCTGAGCAATATGGATGATGTGGACAGGTTCGTGGAAAAGGTAGGATATCCTGTACTTGTGCGTCCTTCTTATGTGCTGTCAGGGGCTGCAATGAATGTGTGCTATGACAGGGAGAGTCTTATCAAGTTCCTGACCGTGGCCTCGGAGCTGTCCAAAGAGCACCCTGTGGTCATAAGCAAATTCTTGACCCGTTGCAAGGAGATTGAATTTGATGCAGTTGCTGATGGAGGAAAGGTCATAGCCTATGCAATTTCGGAACATATTGAATATGCAGGCGTGCATTCCGGGGATGCGACCATACAGTTCCCTCCTCAGAAACTGTACGTGGAGACAGTGCGACGTATCAAGAAGATTGCGCGTGCTATAGCCGGCGCTCTGGAAATCACAGGTCCTTTCAATATACAGTTCCTTGCCAAAGAGAATGAAATCAAGGTGATAGAGTGTAACCTCAGGGCCTCCCGCAGTTTCCCTTTTGTTTCTAAAGTATTGAAAATAAATCTTATAGAACTGGCTACCAAGGCTATGTTGGGCTTGCATCCTCAGGCTCCTCAAAAGAGTGCCTTTGACCTTGATTATGTGGGAGTGAAATCCTCACAGTTCTCTTTTGCCCGTCTGGACGAGGCTGATCCTAACTTGGGCGTGGACATGTCTTCAACAGGAGAGGTAGGCTGTTTGGGCGATGACCTGAATGAAGCTCTTGCCAAGTCTTTGATTTCCATAGGCAATGAGCCTCCGGTAAAGGCTGTGCTTTTGTCTACCGGCGATTCTGTCGCCAAGGCTGACATGCTGCCGGCCTGCAGAATGCTGCACCAGAAGGGTCTTGAACTATATGCGACCAAGGGCAGTTGGCATTTCCTGAATGAAAACGGAGTACCTGCCAAGAGGGCTTTGTGGCCTGGAGAATTGCAGGAAAGCTTAGAGGCTGTGACGGGTTCGCAGCCTGCTGAAGAAGGCCTGGAGTCATGTCCTGAAGCTTTGGATCTCATACGTGAGCATATGGTTGATATGGTTGTGAATATATCACGCCGCCACCAGCAGTATTCTGCGACCAAGGGCTACAGGCTCAGGCGCTGTGCTATTGACTGCAATGTGCCTCTCTTTACGAACACACGCCTTGCGACTGCTTGGGTGCGCGCTTTCTGCAGCGGAGAGGAGATTCAGATTAAATCTTGGGATGAATATAGGTAAAATATAGTTTATGTATTGCAAATATATTTTCGTGACCGGAGGCGTGGCAAGCTCTCTGGGCAAGGGCATCATTGCCGCTTCTTTGGCCAAACTGCTGCAGGCGCGCGGCTATCGCGTCACTATTCAGAAGTTTGACCCATATATAAACATTGATCCCGGAACCTTGAATCCATATGAGCACGGAGAATGTTATGTGACTGAGGATGG
>CAMFRR010000036.1 GCA_945982095.1 uncultured Bacteroidales bacterium | reverse complement strand
CCTCAGCTCCGAGTATTTTGCTTTCATACTCCTTAAGTTCCTCAGTAACATAACGTTCTGCTCCCACGAGGGTTTGGCGGCGCACCCATTCTTCAGGCACCTTGTCCTTATGGACATTGCGTACCTCTATATAATAACCGAAATTGTTGTTATAGCCTATCTTAAGTGAACTTATCCCCGTTCTTTCAATTTCCCTTTCCTGGATTTTAAGGAGATATTGTTTGCCGTTGTGCGAAATCTCCCTCAGTTGGTCCAGCTCTTCATCAACGCCGCTTCCGATTATGTCGCCTTTACCCAGGGCTGCTGCAGCTTCTGGGTGCATGGTTTTCTGAATGAGGGCTCTGAGCTGCTCAATATCGGCCATTTCTTCTGCAAGGGCCTGCAACGGAGGGCAGCTGCTGTTACGGCATATTTCCTTTATAGGTTCGAACAGGTCCATGCTACGCTGCAGCCCCAGGGTTTCGCGAGGCATGACCTTTCCTGCGGCGGCCCTGGAAATTATGCGCTCCAGGTCTCCAATTCGGGAAATGTCGCTGCGTATAAGATCTCCCTGTTCGGAATCGGTCAAGAAGTATTCTATACAGTCATAGCGTTTGTTAAGTTGTTCTATGTCCATGATGGGCATTCCTATCCAGCTGCGCAGAAGGCGTGCACCCATAGGGCAGGCCGTATGGTCCAGGCAGCTGAGCAGACTGTCTCCCTTCTCTCCTGAAGCCGGAGCAAACAGTTCCAGGTTGCGCATGGTAAAACGGTCCATCCACACGAAGCGGCTCCTGTCTATACGGGCTATGCTTTTTATGTTTTCAGGGTTTTCATGCTGGGTCTGCTCCAGGTAGACAAGCAGGGCACCGGCGGCAGTGATGCCGTCCTTGTAGTCCTGCACACCGAAACCTTTGAGGCTGTCTGTTCCCAACTGCTTGACAAGACGTTCTTTAGCGCTTTCATATACATAGGCCCAGTCCGGAAGGGTACTTATATAATAAGTGTCACCGAAGAGTTCACGCGCCTTGTTTTCATAGCATTTCTCCACCACTATTTCTTTAACCTCTTCGCGGCTTATGAGGCTGCGTACATACTCTTCCGAGCCTTGAGACAGTTTGAACTCGCCTGTGGAGAGGTCAGCCAGGGCAATGCCTATGGAGTTTTTTACGAAAGCTATGGATGCAAGGTAGTTGTTCTCTTTATTATGGAGTATGCTCTCATTAAGGACAACGCCGGGGGTCACGAGTTCGGTGATGCCTCGTTTGACTATATTCTTTTTTGTAAGCTTAGGATCCTCAAGCTGGTCGCATATGGCCACCTTATAGCCCGCACGTATCAGTTTATGCAGAAAGCTTTCTATGGCATGGTATGGGAATCCGGCCATGGGGATATGCTCTTTCATAATGCTGCTGCGCTTGGTCAGCGCAATGCCCAGCACCTTGCTTGCGGTTTCGGCGTCATCGCCATATGTTTCATAGAAGTCGCCGCAACGGAACAGCAGCAGCGCTTCGGGATGCAGGGCCTTCATGGCGAAGTACTGCTGCATCATAGGTGTCATCTTTATCTCCTTAGCCATAGCAGGCAAAGATACTCATTTTCTTATTTTCTGCAAAGCCGGCATTTTTCAGTTGCGGAATTGTTATGTGTTTTGTTATTTCTTATCTTTGTAAGTTCTGTTTCGCAAATGTGAAACATATGTCTGAGAAAGATAATGAAAAGGGTACTGGTCATAGCTTATTATTGGCCTCCGAGTGGGGGAAGCGGAGTACAGCGTTGGGTGAAGATGTGCAAATATCTGCCCTCGTGCGGATGGCAGCCAGTTGTGTATACCCCTCTCAACCCGGCAGTAACATCCACTGATACCACTTTGGAAGCCGATATCCCGCCTGAGGTGGAAGTGCTGAAAAGAGCCATATTGGAGCCGGGCCAATTTGCAGGAAAGACTTCAGCGGCCCAGGTTACCCCCATCAATTCACAGAAAAAGAACTTCAAACAGAAGCTGATGATGTGGATAAGGGGCAATGTTTTCATCCCCGATCCACGCATCGTGTGGGTACGGCCTTCAGTATCCTTTCTGAAACGCTATCTCAAAGAACATCCTGTAGATATAATTGTAAGTACTGGGCCGCCGCACAGCATGCACCTGATAGCCCGCAAGATTTCCTTGGAATTCGGAATACCTTGGGTGGCGGATTTTCGGGATCCGTGGACCAAAATGTTCTATTTCAAACATTTGGGCCTGGGGCGTAGGGCTTCGAGACGACATGTTTCATTGGAAAGGGATGTTTTGGACCATGCAAATTGCGTAGTGGCAGTGTCCCCTCTGGTACAGGAGGATTTCAAGGCCATGACCGATACGCGCATTGAGCTTATTACCAACGGTTTTGATTTGTGCGACTTTGATTTTGAGGCCCGAACCCATTTCTCTTCGGACAAATTTACCATCTTGCATGCAGGACTTTTCGCAGCAGATGGCAATCCGTCCATGTTATGGGAGGCTCTGGCTGCTCTGGTCAGGGAACATGACGATTTCCGCAGGGACTTCAGGCTGCTTTTGTGCGGCAAGACCGACAGAGCCATATTGGAGTCCATCAACGCTGCAGGCTTGGGGGAATTGACCCGTGATATAGGTTATGTGGACCATTCGAAGGTTGTTGCCCTCATGAAAAAGGCAGCAGTGCTCATCTTGCCTTTGCGTAAGGAGCCGGAATACAGGGCCACACTGCCGGGAAAACTCTTCGAATATCTTGCATCGCGCCGCCCAGTTCTGGGAATAGGCCAGCAAGATGGGGCTATGGCAGCAATTCTTTCAGAATCAGGAGCCGGAACCACTTTTGATTGGCCACAGCAAGAGAAGATGCAGGCCTGGATATCGGAGAAATATCTTTTATGGAAAGAAGGAAAGCTGGCCGACAATATGGCCGACATTTCCAAGTATGAAAGGTCGGCTCTGGCTCGCCGCTATGCAGAACTATTTAATGGATTATTAGAGGAAAAATGAATAGTAACTTTTGGAAGAAATACGGAATATATGCACTGATTGTGCTGATTTTCCTGGTTTTGAGCTATGCTTTCACTCCCGAAGTGTTGAGCGGCAAGATTGTGAATCAGAGCGACATCAGCGGATGGAAGGGTATGGCCCAGGAATCCATAGCATGGAACAAAGCACATCCTGACGACAAGACCGCATGGACAGACAGCATGTTCGGAGGTATGCCTAATGTCACTTTCATAGATGATTTCAGCGGAGACTGGACCAAGCCTCTATATAAACTAATGTTGATAGGCAAACGTCCTGCATCATATCTTTTCATAGCCCTGCT
Organism: uncultured Bacteroidales bacterium; assembly: GCA_945982095.1. Classification (GTDB taxonomy): domain Bacteria; phylum Bacteroidota; class Bacteroidia; order Bacteroidales; family UBA932; genus Cryptobacteroides. Next base: position 4,074 of record CAMFRR010000036.1, on the reverse strand, counting down.
CGGTGCCTTCCTTATGATGCTTGCCATGGGAATCAGACCTTTGCTGGCTGCAATGGGTGCCGTTGCTGTTGCTTTCTGCTCATATAATTTCCAGATAATACAGGTGGGCCACAATACCAAGATGCAGGCAATAGCCTTTGCCCCTTATGTCCTGGCAGCCTTGCTATATACCTATAATAAAGCTTTGAAACTCAGAGACAAGGAACAAGGCAAGAAATGGCTGCTGCCTTGTCTTTCAGGTTCCGCCCTCTTTGCCCTTGCCCTTTCTTTCCAAATCAAGGCCAATCATGTGCAGATAACATATTATCTGGCCTTGATAATACTGCTTTATGCTCTTTCCACTCTGATATGGGTCATTTTGAAGAAAAACAGGCAGCTTTGGATGCGTTTTCTTGCAGCTTCTGGCCTGCTCTTGTGTTTCGGACTGGCAGGAATAGGCACAAATGCCGACAAGCTTGTCCCTACATACGCATATACTCCTTTCACGATGCGCGGAGGCAGCGAACTAAGCGGCGAGGGCAACAATGCCAAGGGTCTGGATCTGGATTATGCCACGGCCTGGTCATATGGTCTGGAAGAAACACCAAATCTGCTTATTCCCGATTTCAACGGCGGTTCTTCAAGCGGCAGCCTTGGTCCTGATTCTGACACCTACAAACTTTTCAAGCAGGCAGGACAGAATGCTAAGGCGGTTTGCAAGTCTCTGCCTCTGTACTGGGGTCCCCAACCGTTCACAGCCGGTCCTATGTACATAGGAGCCATTAGCATATTCCTCTTCATGCTCGGTCTCTTTGTTCTGGATGACAGGCACAAATGGTGGCTTCTCGTTGCCAGCTTGCTGGCCCTAATGCTGGGGTGGGGCCGCAATTTTATGTGGTTCACGGAGTTATGGTTCAAGTATGCTCCTATGTACAATAAATTCCGTACTGTATCCATGGCCCTTACCATATTGCAGTATACAGTTCCTTTGCTGGGAGTATATACACTCGAGCGCATAATGCGTCAGGACATTGAAGGACGCAAGGTCGTGAGGGGAGTGTGGATTTCATTCCTGCTTACAGGCGGATTCTGCGCCCTGACAGCCCTTATGCCGGGCATTGCCGGAGATTTCGTAGCTGCGTCAGACTCGCAGATGCATGAACTTATTGCCGAATCCCTGCGTCTGGACCGCATTTCCCTGCTCAAGGCTGATGCATGGCGCAGCTTCCTGCTCATTACCGTCAGCGCCGGCCTCATACTTTTCGCCTATTTCAAGAATGATAAAAGCTACACTGAAAAATTCCTCAGAATATCTTCTGTTGTAATTTGTCTCCTGGTCCTGTTCGATATGTGGAGTGTGGGCAAGAGATATCTCAATCACGAGCATTTCATTTCTCCAAAGGATTTCAATGCGCAGTTTGACCTGCGTGAAGCCGACAAATACATTCTGGAAGACATTGATCCTTCATACAGGGTGCTGGATCTGAGCTGCAATACTTTCAACAGCAGTGTAAGCAGTTTCCGCCACAAAAGTATTGGCGGATATTCTCCGACAAAGATGCAGAGGTATCAGGATCTCATCGACCGTTTCCTCAACAAAGAAATTTCATCTTTGTATTTGGCCCTGCAGGATGCTTCCTCTTTGGATGAAATGGAGGAAAAACTGCCTGACATGCCAATAATGAATATGCTCAATGCCAGATATGTCATAATCTCAGGGGACTATCCTCCTCTGGTAAATGACAGGGCTTATGGCACAGCCTGGTTTGCTTCGGAAGCTGTAGCAGCAGCCACGGCAGATGAGGAAATACTGCTTTTGGGTTCAATTGATCCTCATTCTCAGGCTGTAATCAGGACAGACAGGTTCCCTGAGGCTGCCTCATATTCAGCTGAGGCTCAGGGCTGCATAAAGATGACTTCATATGCGCCGAACAGGGTGGAGTATGAATATGAGGCCGATGCCGATGCCCTTGTACTTTTCTCCGAGATTTATCATCCTTCATGGAAGGCCTGCGTCAGGCTCGATGCCCAGACTCAAGACCAGCCGCTTGAGCTGGTACAGGCAAACTGGGTGCTGAGAGCCGCAATACTGCCTGCAGGCTCAGGAAAAGTGGTAATGAGTTATGAGCCATCGGATTATACCTTGGGCTCAACAATTTCGCTCATATGCAGCATACTGCTCCTGCTGGCCTTGCTGACACCTCTTGCCGCATGGTTGATTTCACGCAAAAAGCAAGGCGGAACTACTGTTTCAACTCGTTAAGCAGACGGTCGAAACGGGCATAATTCTCGAGTATCCACAAAACGTAACGTATATCCACACTGATTGTGCGGTTGTATTCGCTTACATAAGCGAAGTCACCGGCAAGGCTTTCCTTGTTGCCATCAAAGGCCAGTCCCACTATGCCGCCACGTGAATCGAGCACGGCACTGCCCGAATTGCCTCCGGTTATGTCATTGTCAGTCATGAAATTAACCATCATGTTTGCCGGCGCTTTTTGCAGAACTTGTTTCCAATCTTCCGGCAAGCGGAAATCATGGTCACGAGGATTGTCTTTCTCGAGCAGTCCTGCCACCGTACTCTTGTAGGAACAGCTTACGGCATCCCTAGGCTGCAGGCTGCATACTTTTCCGAAAGACGCTCTCATTGTTGAATTGGCGTCAGGATATTGCCTTCCACCGTCCTGCATGATTTTCTCGTATCTTGCCTGAACATACAGGTTCTGGTAATGATAGAGTTTGTCCCTGCCCAGCAACTCCTGTTTCAATGCATTGAATTTCACTATCTTATTGTCATTGAAGAAGCGTACAAGCGGGTCATTGCACAGTACGTCCATAATAGGCATAAGATCAGTCTCACTGTCAATGAAATGCTCTATTTCGCTCTGTTTTGTCATCCAACTTGCATTCCACAGATATTCGGCCATCTTTGAGGCATCAGCCTCAAACATCTGTTTGAGCTTCAACTGGTATGGGCCCAGACAATCATGCTGCACATTGTTTATGTAAATGCGCAGCATGCTGAAAAACATATCCTTCTCCAGCCTCAAATCCATCATTCCGAAGTCTTTGGCAGCGCTCCTTTTCAAGTTGGCAATCTTGTCTGCATCTTTTGTTGCCCTATGACCGCCTTTATGTGGCCTGCGTGAAGATTCCAAACGCGAGGCAAAGGCACTCAGGCGTGTGGACCTCAGGAGACATTCTCTCAAATATGCCATCTGCCTGTCAAGCTCACCGGCGCTATAATATAAGGCAAGAGAATCTTTTATCGCCCCATAACGCGCGCGGCGCTGAGGCCGGGCATCAATCCATTCAAACAAATCCTTGTCATCTTCCTCCTTGTGTTTCACCACATCAAATCTCCTGCAACAGTCTACCGTACCCATATACAGTTCCTGAACATTTGAAAGATTGAAAAAAGCGTCAGAATATTTGAGTCTTATCTGTTCATCGGCATTCATCCACCTTTTCATGATTTCCATCCTTTCGGCTCCTACCTCCACAGTAACAGGGAGAACGACCTCGCAGCTGTGCCTTACCTGGGCAGCGCTGCTATAGCGTGAAGTGCGGCCCGGATATCCGAGTATCAGGGTCCTGTCGCCCTCCTTTACCCCTTTTGTGGAAATTTTCAGGAAAGGAGTCTTCAGGGGGACGTTATCCGGAGAATATTCAGCTGCCGAGCCGTCGGCTGCCGCATATATGCGGACAAAGGCAAAGTCACCCTTGTGCTGTGGCCATTCCCAATTATCCTCATCACCGCCATAGGCTCCTATAGCCACCGGTGGAGCTGCGACCAGACGTATATCCTTATAATTATCGTAAAGGTCTATCTGATAACGGCTTCCACGCCACATTGATGATAGTATGGCCATCTTGCCGCTGGATTTTTCATAGCGATTTTCCATAATGGAGCCCAGGCGTCTGAGCATCATAGGGCCTTCCTTCACGGCCCCTTCGGCAATCAGAGCCTTGACTTCTTCAGTGACATCTATGGTTGCGCAGCGTATCTGTATGCTTCGACCCGGAATAGGCAGTTCATCCTCCTGTCCGTATGCCCAGAATCCATTCTCCAGCAAGTCATTGTCCTTGGTGGAC
>CAMFRR010000035.1 GCA_945982095.1 uncultured Bacteroidales bacterium | reverse complement strand
ACACGTAAGGAGTCGTCGGCAGCGTCAGATGTGTATAAGAGACAGCTTATGCCAACAATGACCTCAAAGTGCAACTGACCAGCGGAAAAAGGAAAATCGAAACTGCATATTCTGCAGATCCATGTGTTTTTTGGTTCAATCCAACTGCCGAGAACGGCTTCTCCTGGACTATCAGCGGCAGCTTGAAAGACACCAATGCAGCAATAAACAAAAGCGGCAGCAGGACTCTTGTTGCAAAAGACAACATTCGTCTTAACGTCAGCATCAATGCAAGCAATGGACAGCTGAACATTGCTGAAGACGCCATCACCATTGACACTACAATCAACGAAGAAGCCTCTATAGACGGCTCATATAATCCATACGAATAATAAAATTGAAAATAGAATATGAAAAAGTTTTTTGTTTTTGCAGCTGCGGCAGCAGCTCTCGTATCTTGCAATAAGAATGTATTCCAGGGCACAGGCTCTGAAGAACTTTATGGCAGCATATCACTTGGCGTGAACGCTGAGTCAGAAATGCTTGTGACAAAAGCTTCTACTTCAATTAGAGGCGAGCAGCTCGCAAGTTACAATAACACCCTTACTAAAATTGAAGCAGAAGAAAATACTGTTGTTTGGGATCATCGTGAGTACTCCTCAATCACTGACTGGAAAGTTCCGGCAGGCACATATTCTCTTGAGGTTGAGAACTATACAATAGAGGAGGCTGGAGCTGCTAATGAAGGTAAAGGTGCAGTACGCGTACTTGGTGCCACAACTGAGAACTTTACTGTAGAGGCAGGTAAAACTACTGATGTTGCCGTAGAATGTACTCCACAGAACTCACGCCTGTCTTTTGCTGCTGATAAGGCTTTCAATTCTGTTTTCTCAAGTGCAAATGTCACTGCCACATATGATACCCGTACAGTTGAGCTCGGTACTCCTGCACAGACACAAGAGGCTTCAACAAGTGCATATTTCGAGCCTGTTACAGTTAAATGGACTCTCACTGCAACAACTGCTCTTGGCAGTAAACAGAAGACATTCAACGGCACTGTAGCCCTCCAGAAGGCTAAATGGAGCCAGGTCAATTTCACAACTTCAAATACAGACGGCGCAATCAACATTACTGTAAGCGTTGACGGCGAGATTACCGAGGTTGTTTCAGTAAACGAGACAATTGATCCAACTCAGTCTGCTGAATAAATGATATTATAATGCGCAAGACTTTCCTATATATTTTGGCAGCGACATGCCTCGCTGTCGGATGCAACAAAGAGATACTGAGTCCCCGTCAGGGCGTGCTCAGGCTCAGCGTTGCTTCTGAACAGGAGTGCAAAGCGTCCACAAAGGCGGGAGAGACTGTGTCGACAGACAATTTCAAGGTTCATGTATGGGGTACAACATATATGTCCACCTCATATGCTCAGGATTATTTGTGTCATGAACTCAATGGCGGCGTGTCCATTCCTTACGGCTCATATCAGCTCTCAGTATACAATGTTACTGAGGCTGAAGCTGCCGAGGGTTTCGGATGCGCGAGGTATTACGGCGAATCTTCTGCTTTCAAAATCAGCAATGAATTGGCTGTGGATGTTGCCGTTACCTGTAGCCTCACAAATGGTAAACTTAAGCTCATCTTTGATTCTTCCTTCCTCGAGGATTTCAGCAATCCAAGTGTGACATTCGTACACGGACAGAGGCAAGTGACTCTTGATGAGACTCAAGCCGCTGAGAATGAACTTTATTTCAATGTGTCTGAAGACAGTGTCATAAACTACGCAGTGACGGCCACTGTCAAATCAACTTCAAAGACTTTCAATTATTCATCCCAAGTGACCCTTGGACCTCGAAAGTTCGCCAAAATCACCATACGTTCCAACCATAATGGAGTCATAGGACCTGACATCAGTGTTGATGACAATATGGGCAGCCAAGGACAAACGGTAATCATCAACCCTGATGAAGACCCTGTTGTAGAGGAACCGGAAGAAGGCGGATTGGAGAAACCTTCCATACAGATTAACACTGACATCAGTGATGCTGTTCTGGAAGATGGGTCCATCGAAATATGAAAATAGTATTGATATGAAATTTAACTTCAAAAACATATTGGTTCTTGGGCTTGCCATCAGCCTTGCTTCTTGTGCAGAGATTGCACCTGAGGAGCAAGGTTTATATGGTACTTTGGCCGCTCCTCATGTCGACATTGACGTGAGTGTGCAGGACTTGAATGCAGATGCCACCAAGAGTAGCGCTCCTGCAGCCGCTCCATTGCTCAATCTCACTGTGGACCAGCTGACTTTCACTGTAACGGATTGCAATGGTGAGCAGAAGTATTCGGGACAGGGATTATGGACCGGCCCTATTACCATGCCTGTGGGAGCATACACCATAAGCATATCTTATGGTTCAGATCCATATGCAGGTCCTGTGTTAGGAACCGTTCACAAAGGCACCATAGCAGCTTTGACCAATGAAAGTCCTTCACTGAGCATAGGCATAAGCAATGCACTGCTCTATGTGTATCTCACGGATGAGATGGAGTCGCATTTATCTGGGGCTACAGCAACTGTCAATGGGCATAATATTGCCCTTGGAGAGTATGTTTATGTCCCTTCTGCTGAAGAACTTACTCTTTCTGTGAACGCTGATTTCCTGGGAGAAACCAAGACCGTGTCCAAGAATATTTCCGCACGCGCCGCATCGACTTACACAGTTGTGGGCATTGGTCTCTCTGGCAGTCCGTCAATTACTCTCAATTCCGACCCAGATGAGTATGGAGCCTGGGGCTCTGTGGCATATATGCCTAAGTATGCCTCTACAAATGGCGTGTCGCCTGAAAATGAGAAAAAGATTGTCTATTATGCCTATAGCTCGGCTGATTGCTCGGGCAGCCCTGTTGCAACAGGAGTACTGCATGACTATAGCTCAGGCGAGAAAATCAAGTTCTCAGGACTTTCAACAGGCTCAACTTACTATCTGCGTGCCGAACTCGGAGCCCTGAAGAGTGATGTCAAAGCGCTGAAAGTCTTATCTGTTTCCGGAAACTCCAGCTATGACCTGTATAAAGCAGGTAAAGACCTGTATGAGGCAGGTAATATTGATGCTGCCAATGAAAAAATTGCTGCTGCCAATGCCTATGAACCGGGCACCATTACGGGAATAGGCTTTGATGAGAGCGAAATCAAACAAGCTAAGTTTGGTTGGGTCTTAAAGTCTTTGACTTTTGACGGCACCGCAGTGGAGAACAATCACACTGCCACTAATGTGGCTAAGGGTGAGCACATCGTGCGTGCAGAAGTGCAGATTTTGGACGAGGTCATTACTCTTGAAAAGCGCACTGTGATTACAGGTCTGCCTTTCAAACCACAGGTACCGACAGCAAAGATGTTTACTGGCAAGGACAAATATTCTTTCAAGAGTGGATATATTGAGCTTGGTGGTATCGGGTCTTATGCCTGGTATGATAACTCATTCACATTCAATGACAATTTCTATCTCGGCTCAGATATGGAAATTGGCGTGACCCTTAATGTTGATGTTAAGGTACATGCAACAGGCACCAGTACTTATAATACAAAATTTGAAGTAATTGCCCAACCAAATAATAAAAATACATATAATAATCCTATAATTAGTGTTGGTGGTGAATCAAAAGAATTGAGCTATAATCCTACCTGGTCAGGGGTCTTGTCTTCTGATGTAAAGAATTTCAAATTCCGAAACACAGAAGTTGGATCACGTTGCTGGACCCAAACAAAGTCTGTAGCTCTGTTGTATAGATAGCCGGTTAATAATCTAAGTACGATTTGGCACAGGTCTTGTTTTGCAAGCGTTGTTTTGCCATTGCAAAACTTGAAATGTATTAACTTGATACGACTTAGAATTATGAGCAAATCAATCTTTACCATTATCGGCTCTTGCCTCGCAGTTGCTGCAATGACGGTGTTCAATATGCCAAAAGCCGAAGCCCAGACCACAGGCACGAAAGAGTGCAGGGCAGTGGACAGTTTCGCAGTGGACAGTTTCATTGAAGTCAGCGGATATGCTGAGAAAGAAGTGGCTCCTGATACCTTCTATCTCCGAGTTGACATACGTGAATCGGACAGCAAAGGACGCAAGACTGTGGCTGAACAGGAGAAGGAAATGCTAAAGTACCTCAAGTCGCAAGGCTTGGACGTAGAAAAACAGCTTACAAGGCTCAATCTTGGCAGCAACTTCTACAACAAGAGAACCAATTATGCGACAGCATCTTATTCGCTCAAGCTCAAGGATACAGACAATGTGTCTCAGATATGGAGAGGACTTGACCAGCTCGGTCTTTCTTCAGTGTCTTTTGTCAAGGCGGAATGCAGCAAGCTTGACCAGATTAAGGAAGAGGTTCGCAGAGATGCAGTCCTGAACGCCAAAAAGCAGGCGCAGATAATGGCCGATGCTTTGGGGCAGACTCTCGGACCGGCATTCTATGTGAACGGAGGCTATTCTTCAAACGCCAGTTACAATGTACAGCCAAGGCTGATGATGAAATCTATGGCTTACAGTACTGAAAATGACACCATAGCTGTCGAGGAAGAAGAACAGATTAGTTTTAATGACATAAAAGTCAATATAACTCTTACCGTGAAGTTCGTCCTCAATATGTAGGCTCTTCTCACTGCCAAATGGCTTTTATGTAAATCAGAAAGGATTGGAGGCTGAGTATAGCCTTCAATCCTTATTATTTGTATAGCCGCCAAGCCCTTTTCTTGTATCCTTAACATAATTTATGTAAATTACACTTTGGTAAATCTAAATTTATGTATAAGTTCAAATTTCTGAATATGGCAGTGGCTGCAGCCCTCGCTCTGGTATCATGCTCCGAGACAGTATACAAGATTGACAATATGGGCATAAATGTAAGCTGTGAGGAAAATCGCGAATATTCCTATACAGACAAGAAATCCGCTTATTGGTACGGACGAACTCATGCGGTGGCTCAGGACTGGTACAGCGGGTGGAACATTGCCAAAAAGCGTGTGCTGGGGGATTATCGTCTGTATCTGGACGGAATTGAGCTTGACCGTTCCAAGGCCAAGGAATGCGTGGTTTATCCCGATAGGATTGAGCGCAGTTATGATATTGGCGGCAATATGGTCAAAGAAACTTTCTCTATGCTGGATGATGTGACAGTGCTTGCCATAGCTCTGGACGGCCTGGATGCTTTTGATGCAGACACTGAGCTGGCATGTTCGCTGGAGAAGGGTCTGCTAAAGGATATCAAGGCTGCAGAAGGAGGATTGCTGGCTGTTCCTGGTGAGGCTCAGGATTGCCTTATTCTGCTGACCACTGCTAAGGCTGGCGCAGAGTTCAGAATAGAAAACAATAAACTTATAAGCAGCTGTGGCTCAGCTCCGGACAAAGACGGAAACAGTTTTGTCATATCCTATGCCGGCAGCGAAGACGCTTGCCTGGAACTGGCCGCTGCTTTCAGGGCGAGGCACAGGGAGATGTCCAAGGCCCGCAAGGATAGGATAGAGGCTATCGTGAGCGAATACAACAATGTGAAATCCAATATCCCAGAGCTTGATATGGCTCTGAATTGGATTGAGATTACAATGGACGAGCTCATCACCTGCCAGCAGGGAAACGGCATTTACGCCGGTCTTCCTTGGTTCAACGAGTATTGGGGCAGGGATATGTTCATTGCTATGCCGGGAGCCTGCTTCGTTACGGGCAAATTTGAAGTGGCGAAACAAATTTTGCGCGATTTCGTGCGTCTGCAGGACACCGACCCTTCTTCTCCCACTTACGGCCGAATTCCAAACCGCGCCAATCTCGAAGGCATACTTTACAACACTACGGATGGCACTCCACGCCTGGTGATTGAAGCCCTGAATCTGGCCCGCTATTGTGGGGACACTGAATTCCTTGAGGAGCTTTATCCAGCCATCAAGCTCAGCATCAACGCTTCCATTCTCAATTATATAGACGAGAAGGCTTACCTTACCCACGCTGATGCGGATACCTGGATGGATGTGAAACGAAACGGTATTCCGGGCTCTCCTCGCGGCAACAGGGCTAATGATATTCAGGCCCTTTGGTATGCCCAGCTGGAAGCCGGTGCTGAGATTGCAAATATGTTCGGAGACATCAAATCGGCTACTGAATGGGCAGCTCTGGCTTCGAGACTTGCTTCGAATTTCGAGAGTGATTATTGTGACCATGAGGGCTTAATGATATACGACCATCTGAATGCTGACGGCACTCCTGATACCCAGTTCAGGCCTAATCAGCTTTTTTGCTACGAACTTGTGCAGGATGAGCAGTTCCTCGAACGTCTTACAAGGCGTTGTTGGGAGGAGCTTGTGTATCCTTGGGGAGTGGCTTCATTGGCCCAGTGGGACAGCCAGTTCCATCCTCAGCATGAAAACTGGCACTATTATCATAAGGATGATGCCTATCATAACGGTACAGTCTGGGTGTGGAATAATGGCATGGCAATGCAGAGGATGCTTGAAGCGGGCCAAGTTGAGCTTGCCTGGAAGCTGTTCTGCAATATGGGCAGGCAGGCTCTGGAGACCGGTGCTGTGGGCAGCCTGAGCGAGAATATGGATGCTCATCCGCGTGAGGGTGCAGATTGGGCAGGCATTTCGGGCACTTTCCTGCAGGCCTGGAGCAATTCTGAGTATCTGCGCGTGTGGTATCAGTATTTCCTGGGAATAAGGCCTGATCTCTTGAATGGGGTAGTGCTTATTGAGCCGCATCTGCCTAAAGACATTGAATATCTGGAGAGCTCGGTCAAGCTTGGCTCAAATGGCGTTCTGCATTATCGTTATGCCCATGGCGTGGTTGATGCAAGTCTGGAAGGTCTTGATGCCAGACTGGATATCAGGGATGTGTGTACCCAGCGTGACAACGAAGTCTTCGAGTCCTGCGACTTCTGCCAGCCCCATCCACTCGACTCCTACCCCTGCTTCTCCACCTACCACCCAACCCCACTCAGCTACTGATTTCCCTGCCCGCTGTCATTCCTCCCTGCCACTCCGCTCGGAGGCAATACCTCCTTTTGCACGAAGCATGCTTGCTGTCATTTCGAGCGGAGCCCGGCCTCCTTGTCATTTCGAGCGGAGCCCGAAGGGCGCAGTCGAGAAATCTGCAAGCCCGCATTGCCCTCTTGTCATTTCGAGCGGAGCCCGAAGGGCGCAGTCGAGAAATCTGCACGTCGCCAAGGGTCAAACAGTCAGATCTCTCCACGAGCTCCGCTTGGTCGAGATGACAGAGGGGCTTCGCTGAGTCGAGATGACAGAAGGGCTTCGCAGGAGAGGAGCAGGTCTTGAAATGTGGTTTCAAAGTCGCCGGTATACCAAGGGTCGGCAACGTCTGGTGCGCATTCTGTCCCCGCATCCTGCAGCCAGGCAAAGCCGGAGCTTTCTGCCCCTGCATCTCGCAGACAGGCACCGCCAACAGCACCCGCATCGTGAAAACAGGCGTAGCCATCAGTTTCCGCATTCCGCATAAAGGCATTTGCCATACTGACGCAGGACATCATTAGATGTATCTTGTTTGCCGGGTCCTCAGGAATGATGCGTCTGATGCGCCTGATGTTCGACCTGTCCATGCAGAGAATCA
>CAMFRR010000034.1 GCA_945982095.1 uncultured Bacteroidales bacterium | reverse complement strand
ACACGTAAGGAGTCGTCGGCAGCGTCAGATGTGTATAAGAGACAGATATGCTGGTTATGAATCCTGGCGCCGCCGGCATACAGGGCTTTCATATCGTAAGGACGGCTATTAGGTTTGACATCAACGAATTAGGCCTTTCAAACCTGGAGGTGCTGAATATAGATAGAGAAGAGAACTTGTAAATTGTTACTTTTTTTCAATCTTTCCTATTGTTTTTCGGAATAAATATCTAACTTTGCAGCCTGAAACACAGAAAACGTTATTTCAAAATGTATAAGCTATGAAAAAGATTCTTGTGATTTTTGCTGCTGCCATCATGATGGCCGGCGCAACTTCATGTACTTGCTGCAGCAGCAAGTGCTCAGACAAAGGTGAGTGTGAGAAAACAGAGTGCTGCTCAGAGAAGGCTACCAAGTGCTGCGATAAAGCTGACTCAACCAAATGCTGCGGCGAGTGCGAGCATGCAGACAGCACCAAATGCTGCTCTGAGAAAGCTTGCGAGGGCTGTGAGAAAGCAGGCGAGTGCTGCAAGGCAGAGTAATTCCCACAATTCCCAAATGAAGAAGCTGAGCCCCCAATCACGAGGCCGGCTTCTTTTTGTATATACATGTTCGACAAGATCATAGAAAGCTTTCTGGATTATATCAGCCATCAGAAGCGGTATTCCCCACGCACAGCTGCCATATACGCTGATGCGATGGGGCGTTTTGCTGTTTTTTGCGCCGAAGCGGACTGCAGCTTACTCCATGGCCTTAATGTCCAGAACCTGAGAGCATATCAGATACACTTGTTGGAAGACATGCACGAAGGCCCAAGAACAGTGAACTTGCATCTGAGCGTCATCAGCAGTTTTTGCCGCTACCTTGTAAGGCAGGGTATGATCAAATCCAATCCTGTAAGCCTTCTCACGCGGCCGCGCCTGCCCAAGCGCCTTCCGGTCTTTTTCCGCAGCTCTGCCGTAGTGGCCTATTTGGAGTCGGACAATGTACTGAGCCGCAGGGATTTTGAACTTCCTTGCGACAATGGGGAAGAGCGTAAGGCACTTTATATGGAATGCCTCAGAAGGGCAATTGTGAGTACTTTGTTCTGCACAGGTCTGCGCCGTGCCGAATTGATTTCCCTCGACCGCGACAGTCTTGATGCTGCAAGGGGAGTTTTGAGGGTCGTGGGCAAGGGCGATAAAATGCGTGAAATACCCCTTGTGCCGGCCTGCATTCAAGAAATTTCACTATATTTGCAAGCGGCTTGTACCTTGTTGGGAGAGGCTGTGGAGCACCCGGCCCCGCTGTTCTTGTCATTCAAGTGTAAACGCTTGACTCCCAATCAGGTAGATAAGGCCGTGAAAGATGAGCTGGAACAGGCTGGCAAAGATTTCGCAGGACGAAGGTCGCCCCATGTGTTGAGGCACAGTTATGCGACCGCCTTGCTTGAGGGAGGGGCTGGACTTGATTCAATCAAGGAAGTCCTCGGACACGCAAATCTGGCAGCAACCCAGATTTACACCCACAGCAATCCGGCTCAATTGAAGAGGATTTACAAAGCCGCCCACCCGCGGTCCGGAAAGAAAGATGGCAAAGACTAGCGCAAGCCCGGCACTGACCGCCGGCAACATGATATCTGAAATCACCAGCGGACAGTTTGCTCCCGTTTATCTTCTCATGGGAGAGGAGCCTTACTATATCGACAAGGTGTGCGATGCCATCATGGAGCATGCTCTGACTGAAGACGAGCGTGATTTCAACCAGCTTGTGTGCTATGGAGCTGATACTCAGGTGGAAGACGTGATCAGCAATGCCCGCCGATATCCCATGTTCGCCGAAAGGCAGCTGGTGGTGGTGCGCGAGGCCCAGGCCCTTTCAGGCATAGAGAATCTCGCAATATACACTGACAATCCCCTTGATTCCACAGTCCTGGTCTTGATATACAGGGGCAGCCTCGACAAACGCAAAGCTCTTTACAAGAGCATATCCAAGAAGGGTAAGGTGCTGGAAAGCACCCCTTTGCGTGATTATGAAATGAGCCGGTGGATTTTGGATTATTACAATAGTCTGGGCTTGGAACTGGAGCCGGATGCAGCTGCCCTTTTGGGAGAATGCCTGGGTACAGACCTCAAGCGCATAGAAGTTGAGACATCCAAGCTCCTGAAGAATATGCCGGAAGGAAGCACAAGGATAAGCGTGCGTGATATAGAGCTTAACGTAGGCGTAAGCCGAGAATTCAGCATGTTCGAACTCACTCGCCAGCTCTCGTACAGGCAGACCCAGAAAGCCTTACGTACAGCGGCCTATCTTTCTTCTGCAGCCAAATTCGCAATGCCTGCGGCGACAGCCGCCCTTTTCAACCATTTCTACAGAATACTCAAGTACCATGCCCTCAAGATGAAGAACCCCCGCCCCCTGGCGTCTGAGATGGCTTCTTTGCTGGGCGTGAACCCATATTTTATGAAAGAATATGATGCTGCCGCATCCAATTATCCTCTCCCTCAATGTATGAAGGCCATAAGCCTCATAAGAGACTACGACTTCAAGGGCAAGGGCGGGGAGAGCGGAGAAGCATCAGCGTCACAATTAATGATGGAACTTACAACAGAACTCTTATGTCTTTAATCAAAATCGAAAACCTGCACAAGTCTTATGGGACTAAAGTGGCCCTCGACGGTGTGGACCTGGAGATTCCGGAAGGAAAAATCTTCGGCTTGCTGGGCCCGAACGGAGCCGGCAAGACAACGCTTATACGTATCATCAACCGCATCATTCTTCCAAGCGCCGGTGAAGTCTATTTCCAGGGCCATCCCATCACTGTGGATGATGTGCTCAGCATCGGCTATCTTCCGGAGGAAAGGGGTCTGTACCGCAAGATGAAGGTAGGGGAGCAGGCTATATTCTTCGCCCGACTCAAGGGTATGGACAGTATTCAGGCCCGCAAGGAGCTCAAAAAATGGTTTGTACGTTTCGGCATTCAGGACTGGTGGGATAAAAAAGTGGAGGAACTTTCAAAAGGTATGGCCCAGAAAGTTCAGTTCATAACTACTGTAGTCCATAAACCTAAGCTGCTCATACTCGATGAGCCTTTCAGCGGATTCGACCCTGTGAATACCCAGCTGATACGTGATGAGATCCTGCGTCTGAAGGATGAAGGTGCCACCATCATTCTTTCCACCCATAATATGGAGTCGGTGGAGGAACTTTGTGACGGCATAGCTCTCATCAACAAGTCCAAGGTCATAGTTCAGGGCGAGGTGAACGAGATACGCAGACGTTATGGCAACAATAACATAGAACTCATATACACTGCGTCTGAGGTCTTGACAGCTGATTCCAGCTTCAAGCTGCTCAGCGACGAATGTGACGGGGACAGGCATACCGCCGTACTCGCCTTGGAACAGGATGCAGACACCAACGCTGTCCTCAGCTCCATTATGGCCCAGGGCGTGCGCATCAATTCTTTCAAGGAGCTGCTTCCGCGCATGAATGACATTTTCATCAAACTCGTAACCGAATAACCATGAACTTCAGATCCATAAACGTGGTGATTTCAAGGGAGTACACCACCAGAGTAAAGAAAAAATCCTTCCTTGTCACAACCTTCCTCGTTCCCGTACTCTTCGCTGCCCTGTGCTGTGTACCGGCTCTCATCATGATGTTCAACAAAGATGAGATGAAAATGATTGCGGTGATAGACAAGTCAGGCATAGTGATGCCTCTGCTCGAATCAAATGACGAGGTACAGTGGGCAGACTGCTCCAACTGCAATCTCGACTCGCTCAAGGCCGGTATTTCAGATCTGCCATATTCGGGAATAGCCTATATCACCCCTGTAGGTGAGGACAACAACGTCAGCGTGATGACTTATTCCGAGAAGCCTATGGGCATGACAGTCACAAGCATACTGGAGTCGAAGGTCAAGACGGCCGTTGAGGACTACCGCATTTCCAAGTATAATATAGACGGCCTGAAACAAATAATGGAGGATGTGCGTCCCGAAGTTCACATAAAGAGTTTCACCATAGGCGAGGACGGCGAGGCCACCATCTCCAACGAGTCAGTTTATATGATACTGTCCATGGTTTTCGGCATAATAATCTTCATGTTCGTGACTATGTTCTCTGCATCTGTAATGCAAAGTGTGGTGGAAGAGAAACAGAGCAAGGTTGTTGAGGTTCTGCTTTCGAGTGTGGGTACTCTTGAGCTTATGTTCGGCAAGATAGTGGGAGTTGCCCTCGTGGCCCTCACCCAATTCCTGCTTTGGATTGTTCTCACAGCCCTGCTGGTTTCAGGCGTGTTCGCCTTTGTGGGCACTGAGACCCTTATGGGTACGACAGGACAGGATCCTGTGGCCATGATGTCCGGAATGGGCGTGTCTTCTCCTGAGGCTGGAGCCGTGGCTGATTTGGCTCAGAACCCTACCGAACTGCAGGAAATCATGCAGACTATTGCCGGTTTGGACATTGCAGGCATGCTGGTGGCATTTCTGTTCTTCTTCATTTTTGGCTACCTCCTGTATGCTTCAATGTTTGCTGCCATAGGCTCTGCGACCGAAAGTATGGAAGAGAGCAACAACCTGCAGATGCCTCTCACCCTGCCTCTGATGTTGGGATATTTCATAGCCCTCTATTCTTGGAATGCGCCCGACAGCGCCCTGGCAGTTTGGGGTTCTATGATTCCTTTCACTTCGCCTATAGTAATGCTGGCCAGGATCCCTTTTGGAGTTCCCGTTTGGGAAATTGTCCTTTCTTTGGGCATACTCTTCCTGACCTTCTGTCTCATGGCATGGCTGTCAGCCCGTATTTACAGGGTGGGCATACTTTCAAGCGGCGGTAAGAAAACAACATGGAAAGATATATTCAAATGGATTACACTAAAATAAGGAATTTTTTACTTTGCCTGGTGCTCGTACTTTTTCCCCAGGCTATATATGCCCAAAGTTTGACTCAGCGCGGTTTCCATTGGGACCGTGTCCTGATGGATGGCAGCCGCACCGATACTCTCAATCTCAAGGGTACACAGCTACAGATGCAGAAAATTATAGATGATGCACGTCCGGCTATGGCCTATCTTAAAGAAGTCATAGGCCAGAGTGAGAAACCTCTGTCCAAGTACAAGCCTGAGAGCCCTTTGAGCAATTGGTATGCTGACATGCTTCTGGAAGAAAGTGCAGCCACCTGCGGAGAACAATGCGACATCTCTCTGGGAAATTTCGGGGGCATTCGCATAGATATGCCTGAAGGCGATGTCATTGTGGACGATATGGTGAGCATGTTTCCTTTCGACAACAAGATAGTCATAGCCAAGATCAAAGGCGATTCACTCATGGTCCTGCTGAATTCCATGGCAGTAAACGGCTGGGAAGTGCTGGGCGGAGTGCGTATTGTAGCTGAGGAAATTGACGGCAAGAAACAGGTGGTGTCTGCAAAAATAGGAGGCAAAGACCTGGAGCCAGAAAAGATATATTCTATCATATCCAATGATTTCTTGCTTGATGGAGGCGATGGAGTCTATCTTGCTTCCCTTTCTCAGGAGTACAGGAAATTGCCTTTGCTGGTACGTGACCTTGCCATAGCCCATATACGCCGTCTAAACTCAGAGGGCCGTAAGATCAGCGGCTTTGAGGATGGCCGTATATCCATGCGTTACAAATTGCAGGAAAATAAGCTGTATAATGCAATTCCCGGCTATGCTCCATCTTACGTTGAAGGGGCAAAGACAGCGCCTCACAGGCTCAATATCCTGCATACCAACGATACCCATTCCCATATAGAGGCAATACGCAGCGGACGTTACAGCAATTGCTCAGGCATATTGGAAAGGGCCGCCTTTGTGGACAGTGTACGCACAGCAGACAAGGCAAGGAACGTGCTTCTGCTGGATGCCGGAGATTTCGAACAGGGGACCACATATTTCACAGTGCATAAAGGCAAGGTGGAAATAGACTATATGAACAAGATGGGCTATGATGTGGTGACTTTGGGCAACCATCAGTTCGACAACGGCAGCAAGGCTCTGGCCCAGCGTCTGAAGAAAGCTCGCTTCAAGGTAGTCCTCTCTAACTATGACCTGGCTGACAAAGACTTGGAGAAACTTGTGAAACCTTATGCCATAGTGCGCAGAGGTGGCCTCAAGATAGGTATTGTGGGCGCTTTGACAGACCTGGGTTCACTGGTGGACATTGACAAGCTGGGAGGCCTGCGTTACCTGGACCCTGTGGAGCATATCAACTGCTATGCTGCCTTCCTCAAGGAGCGCAAGGGCTGTGACATGGTGATAATGCTTTCTCATCTGGGTCTTAACGGAGACAAGAAAATAGGCTTTGAACATAACATAGGAGACCTTGAGATAGCCCCTAAACTCCATAATGTGGATCTTATTATAGGAGGTCACAGCCATAGCGACCTCAAAGCCCCTATAGTGCTCAAAGATGCTGACGGCAAGGACATAGTCATAGTTCATGATTTTTGCTGGGGCATTTATATGGGTGAAGTGAAAATTAATTAGTATATTCGCGCCTTAAAATATTTATTAAGCTATGGAAGCTACAAATAAAGCAACTGAGGAGAAAAAGTTGAACTTTCTTGAAGAAATCATAGAGAAAGACCTTGCGGAGGGCAAGTACGACAGCATTCTGACCCGCTTCCCTCCAGAGCCGAACGGCTACCTGCACCTTGGCCATGCCAAGAGCATATGCTTGAACTTCGGTCTCGCCCGCAAATATGGCGGCGCCACAAACCTGCGTTTCGACGACACCAATCCGGTAAAGGAGGATACGGAGTATGTGGATTCCATCAAGAACGATATCAAATGGCTGGGTTTCAACTGGGCCGAAGAACACTATGCATCAGATTATTTCGACCAGCTCTATGAGTGGGCCGAGAAGATGATAAACGAGGGCCTTGCCTATGTGGATGACCAGACTCAGGAGGAAATACGCCAGAACAGGGGTACAGTACAGACTCCAGGCGTCAACAGCCCATATAGGGACCGTACTCCCGAAGAGAATCTTCGCCTGTTCCGTGAAATGCGTGACGGCAAGTATCCTGACGGAGCCAAGGTGCTTCGCGCAAAGATAGACATGGCTCATCCAAATATGATGTTCCGTGACCCTATCATGTACCGTATCATCCATGCTTCTCACCACCGTACAGGAGACAAGTGGTGCATATATCCTATGTATGACTACACCCATGGCCAGAGCGATTCCATAGAGCACATCACCCATTCCATATGTACTCTGGAATTCGATGTCCACAGACCTCTTTACGATTGGTTTATCAAAACTCTGGACATATTCCCTTCACACCAGTATGAGTTTGCCCGCCTGAACCTCACCTACACTGTAATGAGCAAGCGCAAGCTCCTGGAGCTTGTACAGAAGGGCCTTGTAAGCGGCTGGGATGACCCGCGCATGCCTACAATCTGCGGTATACGCCGACGCGGCTACACTCCTGAAAGCCTCAGGATGTTTGCCGACAAGATTGGCGTCGCAAAACGTGAACAGCTCATTGACCTCCAGCTTCTGGAGTGGTGCGTGCGTCAGGACCTCAATGAACGGTCAAACCGTTATATGGTGGTGTCGGACGACCCTATCAAACTTACCATCACAAACTGGGAAAAGGGAAAGACCGAGTGGTTCGAGGCCCCTCTCAATCCTGCCT
>CAMFRR010000033.1 GCA_945982095.1 uncultured Bacteroidales bacterium | reverse complement strand
CGTAAGGAGTCGTCGGCAGCGTCAGATGTGTATAAGAGACAGCTCCAGAATGTTATGAAAATGGAGATAAACCGCATTATCACTGTCGCATACATGGCATTCATACGCTTTGATGAAAAGATTGAGAACTCCCTGAAGGGTACGGAAGCTATGATGGTCAAGTTGTCCGAGCTTCCTTCATTGGCCTTCGACCACAATCAAATAATAACAGATGTGCGAACATTCCTGAGCAAATGGGCCTTGCTGGACGAGTCCCTGCTATTCAGCATGCTTCCGAAGAAATTCACGATTCTTCAATACAGGCTTCTTCTGCAAGCTGTCACCAACAAGAACATAGACAACGCCAACATATATAAGAAAATCGCCCAGAAGCCTTATATTGTGCCTCTGGACGAAAAAGAGCAAGGTCTCAACCACAGGGCTGCACGTTACTACAGCTTTGACCTCAATGCGTGGGAAGCCTTCAATAAATAGTCTTAAGCGTATATACTGGTTTCCGCCTTTTCACGTACTTTGTTATTCTACGTCAAAACGGGCAACTGAATAACTGTCGCCACTGCAACGCACAGGAATCATCCTGACATACCTGGCCTTCACGCTCTGCGGCAGTTGAATCTGCTGAAGCACAGGATTGTTGACTATATTCTCAAACATCTGTTCGGTAAGCAGGTCTTTCCAGTCCTTGCCATTGTCCGAAATCTGGAGAGTATACGAGATCACCACACCTCCGCGACCACGGTATATTGGAGCATAGTTGAACTGGGAGAACTCCTTCTGGGCACCAAGGTCAAGTACATATGTTTCGCTTGACTTGTTGATTATGCCCTCAGAATATTCGTGCTTGCGGCTGTCTTCCTTATATATGTCATCCTGGTATAGAGCTATCTTGCTGAGCACAGGGCAGGCAAGGGCTGCTGTAATTTCCACACGTATCTTTGAAGTTTCCAGCTGAGGAAGCAGCACTATGCGTTTGTAGCCTATTGTGGTCTCGGAAGCGACAAGCTGTAAATTGCCCTTGCTATCCTGAGCAAAAATGCGGAAGCTTTCCACCCTCTGGCCCAGAGGAATGTATTCCTGGAGTGAGATGCGGTTGAAGCGACGTGTTTCAGGGAGTTCAATATCGATAATAGCCTCTGTGACTCCGTCTTTTGCAGCCCAGTAGCTGTCATAATCATCATCTGTAAGATTCTCTGTTCCGAAAGAACCGCGCCTTGTGTCCGTGGCTGTGATGGTCGCGCCCTGAATGAGGTCAGTGCTGAATATGCTGTCCAAAGCCGCACGCCATTCCACCAGACGCACTGAATCCGCCTCATGTATATGGCCTCGGATATCGGCAGGCACATTGAGCAGAAGGAGTGAGTTGCGGCCTACGCTCTCATAATAAATCTTAAGCAGGGCATTGACAGATTTTACCTTGTCATTCTCACGCTCTTTCCAGAACCAGCCCGGACGTATGCTTACATCAGTTTCGCTGCCTATCCACTTCGGGCCGTTCTTTGTACCTGTGTTGAGTATGCTCAGGTCAGGAGAATTGCCCGGGCTGAAGCCCTCGGTGTTCATTGTGCTCCAGCAGGTGCGTCCGTTCACGCCCGCTTCGTTGCCCATCCAACGGCAACCTGGGCCCACATTACTGAATATGATGGCATGAGGCTGCATCTTGAGCACAGTGGAATTGAAAAGAGGCCAGTCATATACCTGACGCTTGCCGTTAGGACCCTCGCCGCAGGCTCCGTCAAACCACTGCTCGAACACATGTCCGTAAGAACCAAGAGCGCTCTCGAGAGTCTTTACGAACACATTATTATATTCATCGGTACCATAATGAGGGTCATTCCTGTCCCAAGGAGAAACATAAACGCCGAATTTGAGTCCGTCGGCAGCGCAAGCCTCAGAAAGATCCTTGAGCACGACGCCCTTTCCATCCTTCCAGCAGCTCTGTGCAACGGTGTGCTTGGACACAGGATTTGGCCAGAGGCAGAAACCGTCGTGATGTTTGGCCGTGATGATGACACCCTTGAAGCCTGCCTGTTTGGCAACAGAAGTCCATTGGCGGCAATTCAGGTCTGTAGGGTTGAAAACATCCTCACTCTCTGAACCATCGCCCCATTCAGCTGCAGTAAAGGTGTTGGGGCCGAAATGTACGAACATGTTGGTCTCCATTTTCTGCCACTCCACCTGATATGGGGTAGGCAGGGCACCGTAAGGTTCAGGAGCCTGTGAACAGGCCACCAATACGGAACAGGCCAATAAAATGCTTGAAACTCTATGATTCATCAAAACTCTTATTTTACCACAACCTCATCGATGAACAGGAAGGCCTTGGCCCCTGCACCGCTGTGCCATTCAGGGAGACGATCAATAGTTGCAACCTCTACCTTGAGATATGGAGCCTTAACTTTTTTGCCCGGATCAACATGGAAAGTCTTTACACCATCGCTGGCATCAGGACCCTCAGCGCTGAATTCAGCAGTGCAAAGTTCCTGGAAGTTTTCGCCATCCTCTGATGTCGAGAGCTTTACAAATGTAGGAGGGAAAATGTAGGCACCCTTATTAGAAAGCGCCTCAACTGTAACGGTTCTCCATGAAGTACTTCCCATCTCTATGATAAGTTCCATAGGAGCTCCTTCCCAGCCTATCCATGCTCCTGAATTGAACACGGTGTCACCGGTCTTGCCGTCAAGCAGCTCGGCAGGAGCCTGGAAACGGTAGTTAAAATGAGGTTCAGTAAGCAATGTGGCAGTCTTTCCTATAGCCTTATGCTTGATTGCGCCGGCTGTCCTTTCCTCAGAATCCATGCGTCCATCGAAGATGTGGGTAGCATAGTTAAGACCCATCTCGTCATAAATCAGCCTCATGTTGGCCAGTGAATTGCGGAATCTTGCAAAGTCCTTGTTCGCAGGCTTGCACCACTGAACTTCCGAGAGGGCAGAAATCCTTGGAACAAGCATATACTCAAGATGTGAAGCATCCTTTATATATTCTGTCCAGAGATTTGCCTGTACGCCAAGAATGTGGGTACACTCTTCAGGAGTCATCTGCTCGTCATACGGTTCATATGAATATACCCTTGATACAGGGAGGAAGCCTCCTATCGATACAGGCTCCTCAGCCGAATTGCGTGCCTGGCAGAAATCGAAATACATATAGCTGTTAGGAGTCATAATGGCGTCACGACCGCTCTGGGCCGCCTTGATTCCACCGGCAGCGCCTCTCCATGACATAATGGTCGCGCTCTGAGAAACATTACCGTCCAGAACCTCGTCCCAACCGATAATCTTGCGACCATGCTTGTTGAGGAAACTCTCGACACGGTTCATAACATAGCTCTGCAGAAAATCTTCAGCCGTAAACTGATCGCTATCCTTCAGACCGAGCGCCTTGATCTTGGCCTGACACTTAGGACACTCGCTCCAGCGGGTCTTAGGACATTCATCGCCTCCTATATGTATGTATTCAGAAGGGAATATATCCATAATCTCAGTCAATATGTCTTCTAACACCTCGTATATGCGCTCATTGCCCGCACAAAGAACTTCGTCCGATACTCCCCAAGTGGTACGCACCTCGTAAGGTCCGCCTGTACATCCAAGATCAGGATAGGCAGCCACTACGCTCTGCATATGACCGGGAAGGTCGATTTCAGGAATGACAGTGACACCACGCGCTGCAGCATAGGCGACCACCTGCCTTAGTTCATCCTGGGTATAGTATCCTCCATAAGGGATGCCGTCAAAACTGCTGAAATCGCGTCCTATCATAGTTCCCTTGCGGTAAGCGCCCACCTCAGTTATCCGAGGATATTTCTTAATCTCTATACGCCAGCCCTGGTCGTCTGTCAGATGCCAGTGCAGACGGTTCATCTTATGTGCCACCATTATATCTATATAACGGTAAACTTCCTCCAGGCCGAAGAAATGCCTTGCCTCATCCAGATGCATGCCACGATAGGCGAAACGAGGATAGTCCCTTATTGTCATTACAGGGAGAGTCCATGTTGCGCCTTCTTCTTTTATGTCACCCCAAATCTGGGCAGGGAGCAGCTGTTTGATGGTCTGAACGGCATATACGAAACCGTTGAGGGCAGAAGCTTTCACCCTGGCCTCATTGCGATCTACCTCTATAATATACTCCTCAGGGGCCAAAGTCTCGTCAAGAATGAAACTTAAAGTACCTCCTTCAGTTTCAGGAGCCTTTTCTGCCAACAGATCGGCAAAAGATTCTACATATGCGGCAGCATCGGCAGGCAGAGCCCCATCGCACACCAGCTTTGTCCCGTCAATCTTGAATTCACCGCTTCCCTGCTCTATCTGCTGTGGGAGAGGAATTACGCTTTCTGGTGATTTCGGGCCAGAACAGGCACAAAATACGAGTGCGGCAGCCGTCAAACTGAGCACTGAGTTTAGAGATATCTTGTCCATAAGAAAACAATTAAGTTAACAATAGTGATTATTCATTTGTGTTTATTACAAAGTTATACTTTTTTTCGCTATTTCAAAGAAATTTTGTAAGTTTGATGAAGAAATGGTGAAAAATTACTGTAAAAACGACAATAAGTAACTCACAACATCACTATTATTAACCTTTAACTAAAACACAATGGTAAAATCAACATTCGTTAGCAAAGCATTTTGCTGCTTTGGAGCAATCTTGATGAGCCTTGCTCTGTCTGTTCAGGCAAATGCCGCAGACCCGGCATCGTCACAGATTGCACAGAATGCCGATGAGATCACCGTAACAGGCGTTGTCCTTGACACAGACGGCCTGTCGGTAATCGGAGCAAGTGTAGTGATTGAAGGCACGACTATTGGTGCTATCACTGACCTTGACGGCAACTTTACTATTACAGCCCCTAGGGGTGGACAGCTTGTAATCTCATGCATAGGCTTTGCCACACAGACCGTGGCAGTTGCAGAGAAGCTGAACATCGTCCTTGCTCCTGACGCAGAGCTCCTGAACGAGGTAGTCGTAACGGCCCTCGGTATAAAGAGAGAGCAAAAAGCCCTCAGCTACAATGTCCAGAGCGTAAAAGGCGAGACCCTTAACGCCATCAAGGACGCCAACTTCATCAACTCCCTCAATGGTAAGGTTGCAGGTGTGATTATCAACTCTTCATCAGCAGGTTCAGGCGCCGCATCACGTGTCATCATGCGTGGTACCAAATCTCTGGAAAAAGATGACAACGCCCTCTATGTAATAGACGGTATCCCTATGTTCAACGTAAACAGCGGCGACAACAGCGGCGGTACAATGGGCAAACAGCCGGGTTCCAACAGCGTTGCCGACATCAACCCTGAGGACATCGAGAGCATGACAGTGCTCACAGGCCCTTCAGCAGCTGCGCTTTACGGTTCTGACGCATCTAACGGTGTAATCCTCATCACCACCAAGAAAGGTGCAGAGGGCAAGGTTAAAGTTACCTACACCAACTCAACCAGCTTCTCAAAGCCTCTCATGATGCCACGTTTCCAGAACACTTACGGCAACAACGAGGGTGAGGCCACAAGCTGGGGAGCGAAACTCGAGACTCCTTCAAGCTTCAATCCTGCCGACTTCTTCAACACCGGTGTAAACGAAATCAACGGTCTCACATTCACAGTAGGTACTGACAAGAACCAGACCTACGCATCAGTGTCGACCACCAACTCTACAGGTATTCTTCCTAACAGCGGTTACAACCGTTACAACTTCTCCATCAGGAATACCAGCAAGTTCGCCAATGACAAACTCACCTTCGATGTAGGTGCTCAGTACATCATCCAGGACAACAAGAACATGGTGGGCGGCGGTCAGTACTTCAACCCTCTGACCTCACTCTACCTCTTCCCACGCGGAGAGAACTTCCAGGAGATACAGCTCTACGAGCGCTGGAGCGATTCACGAAACATCATGACTCAGTACTGGCCAACCAGCATCTACGGTTCAGAGCTTGACATGCAGAACCCATACTGGATCATGAACAGGATGCAGAATGAGCTCAAGAAACGCCGTTACATGTTCAACGCTTCCCTGCGTTACGACATTGCAAAATGGATCAATATCGCAGCCCGTGTACGCGTAGACAACTCTGACCAGGACGCATACGAGAAATACTACGCTTCAACCAACGGTACTTTCACCGAGGGTAGCAGCAAAGGTTTCTACGGCCACAGCAAACAGAACGACCGTTCAATCTACGCCGACGTAATCGTCAACATCAGCAAGACCTGGCTCGAGGACCGTCTCTCATTCAACGCCAACATCGGTGCTTCCCTCAACGACATTCGTGAGGACGTTCTCTACACCAAAGGCGGTCTGAAGAACCTTCCTAACTTCTTCCACACCGGTAACATCGACTCCAATACCGAGAAAAAGAACGAGTTCGCTTGGCACGACCAGACCCAGAGCGTATTCGCCAGCCTCGAGTTCGGCTGGGATCACCAGCTCTATCTGACAGTTACAGGACGTAACGACTGGGCTTCTCAGCTGGCATTCACCTCAAATGCAAAGAAAGGTTACTTCTATCCATCAGTAGGTCTTTCTTGGGTAATGAGCGAGACATTCAACATGCCTGACTGGTTCCCTTATCTGAAGATTCGTGGTTCTTGGGCCGAAGTTGCAGCATCTCCAAGCCGCTACCTCACCCGTATGCAATACACTTACAACGAGCAGACAGGCAACTACGAGTACCCTTCAGTTCACTACAACACAGACCTCAAACCAGAGAACACCCGCAGCTGGGAGCTCGGTATCAACGCCAAATTCTTCAGCGGCAAAGTGAACGCTGACCTGACTCTCTACCGTTCGAACACATTCAACCAGACCTTCTACGTTGACGCCTCAGCATCATCAGGATACAAGAGCAACATAGTTCAGACAGGTAACATACAGAACCAGGGTATAGAGTTGGCTTTGGGCTACAGCGACACTTGGGACAAATGGAGCTTCTCAACCAACCTCACCTACACCCTCAACCAGAACAAGATCATCAGCCTCGCAAACGGCGCAGTGAACCCTGAGACAGGCGAGGAAATCAAGATGGACTACTATTCTAAAGGCACTCTCGGCATAGGAGGCGGCCCAACAATACGTCTTACTGAAGGCGGCACAATGGGCGACCTTTACATCAACCAGCGCCTGCGCCAGTCCAACAACGGCTACATATGGAGCGACCCTATCTCCGGCAGCCTCGCAATCGAGAACACTGAATACCGCAAGATCGGTTCAATCCTTCCTAAGTATCACCTCGGTTGGAACGGAACCATCGGTTGGAACGGCCTCAGTCTCTATGTTGCCATCCAAGCACGTGTAGGTGGCATCGTTGTGAGTGACACTCAGGCCTACCTCGACAAATATGGCGTATCGGAAGCATCAGCAATTGCCCGTGACAACGGTCTGGTGGATCTCGGAAATGACGTAAAAGTGGCTCCACAGGAATACTATGACAAGATTTCTTCAATGATAGGTACTTACTACACCTACAGCGCCACCAACGTACGTCTCAGCGAGCTCAGCCTCAGCTATACTCTGCCTAAGAAATGGTTCAAGGACAAAGTAGGCATGACAATAGGTCTGCAGGGCCGCAACCTCTTCATGATCTACTGCAAGGCTCCGTTCGATCCTGAGAGCACAGCGTCCGTAACCAGCAACTTCTACCAGGGCGTAGACTACTTCCAGCAGCCTAGCCAGCGCAACCTCGGTTTCAACGTGAAACTCTCATTCTAACAGGAGGACATGAAAATGAAAAA
>CAMFRR010000032.1 GCA_945982095.1 uncultured Bacteroidales bacterium | reverse complement strand
GTCGTCGGCAGCGTCAGATGTGTATAAGAGACAGATCTTATCGACCACCTCGCCCCAGCTCGAGCAAGAGAGGGCGGCGATGATGACGCCTATCACTATTCCCAGAAACAGCGGTTCTCCCAGCAGGCCGAATTTCTTTTTCATACCCTCTGCGTCTATATGTATCTTGTTGATACCCGGGATTTTATCTAGACACCAGT
The DNA here is from genome assembly GCA_945982095.1 of uncultured Bacteroidales bacterium. Lineage (GTDB taxonomy): Bacteria > Bacteroidota > Bacteroidia > Bacteroidales > UBA932 > Cryptobacteroides. Next base: position 7,666 of record CAMFRR010000032.1, on the reverse strand, counting down.
TGATACCCTCGGCAAAAGGAACAAAGCCCTGACAGAAAGGCTGAGGTATGGATATGCCCTCCATTCCGTCATAGAACTTCTGGAAGCGTTCGGCTGTGTAATCCGCAAGGATGAGGGTGATGATGTAGCATATGACTGCGGCAAAGAAACCCCAGAGTATGCTGTCAGAAGCAAAGAACACCACCGCTCCTATGAAGGCGAAGTGCCAGTAGTTCCACAGGTCTATGTTCACTGTACGTGTGGTCTTGGTCAGGAGCATGAGCAGGTTCACGCCCAGGCAGACAGGGATTATGAGCGCGCCAACAGAGGTGTTGTAGGCCACAGAGGCAGCTGCAGGCCAGCCCATGTCAAAAATTTTGAGCTGGAGGTCATATATCTCCACCACCTTTGAAAGAGCAGGTCCGAGCGTGCTGGTGAGCAGGGATGTAATGACTGAAAGTCCGACGAAACCCACACCCACAAGCAGTCCGCTCTTGAGCGCCTTGCTGAATTTGATGCCTATACACACTCCCAGAATGGTGAAGATGATAGGCATCATCACAGCTGCGCCCAATCCTATGATATAGCTGAAAACTTTCTCCATATCAATTACTTAGGCTGTTTGCCTATATAAGCAAGAATACCTCCGTCCACATACAGCACGTGACCGTTCACAAAGTCCGAAGCTTCTGATGCCAGGAACACAACAGGGCCCATCAGGTCCTCAGGAGTACCCCAACGCTCAGCAGGAGTCTTGGCTACGATGAAAGAATCGAAAGGATGACGGCTGCCGTCTGGCTGGCGCTCACGCAGAGGAGCAGTCTGAGGAGTGGCGATATAGCCCGGGCCAATACCGTTACACTGGATATTGTACTGGCCGTATTCAGAAGCAATGTTGCGTGTGAGCATCTTCAGGCCACCTTTAGCCGAAGCATAAGCCGATACTGTCTCGCGGCCCAGCTCCGACATCATAGAGCATATGTTGATGATTTTGCCTGAGCGCCTTTCCATCATTCCCGGCAGAACTGCCTTTGCACATATATAAGGAGCAACCAGGTCGATGTCTATCACCTGACGGAACTCTTCTGCCGGCATTTCGTGCATAGGGATACGTTTGATGATGCCTGCATTGTTCACCAGAATGTCCACAGGGCCGAGTGTAGCCGCTATGTCAGCAACCATAGCCTTCACACCTTCCTCATCTGTCGCGTCGCATATATATCCTTTGGCTTCAATGCCCAGCTCCTTATAAGCGGCCAGGGCCTTATCCATATTTTCCTGTGAACGGCAGTTGAAAGCAATCTTCGCTCCAGCCTCAGCCAAAGCCTGTGCCATTGCGAAACCGATACCGTAAGCTGCTCCTGTTACGAGAGCCACTTTTCCTTCAAGTGAAAAATTTACCATAATGTTGATTGTTTTATTATTGATTTATAGATATTTTCAGTGGATTTTTCAGCTGTTCGGAAAAGGTTTTCATATAACCCTTCCAAATGTCAAAGCTGATGATGCCGTTCTCCACGGCCCTATCCCATGCGAAACCCCAGTAGTATTCAAAGCTTTCGCCCGGTGCTATACTTCCATAGCCCAACACGTGCCCGCATTCAAGCCCCGTGCTTTCAGGTTCCTGGGTATAGCAGTGGCCAAGGAATATGCGGCCGTTGTCGCTGCCGGTTGTAGGGTCATCAAAGGCTATCCAGTTCTTTTCGCAGGCATAAGCATTGTTTTCCCCGTGCATAACTATTCCGCTCACTATGCTTCGCTGCTGCTCCAGCCCTTCATAACTCACTAAGGTCCTGTTCATATGCGAACCGGCGTCAAGCGTAATGGTACGTATCTCCGTAACCGTCTCTCCCCCTGGTATTTGCACAGGTTTGAACTGTAGCCTTACCTGGAAACGCAGAGGGCCGTTGTCGAGTATCTCATATTTTTCGTAACACCACGGGAACAGGATTCCGTCTTCCCCCATCAATGCCGCAACACCTGCACCAAGAGTCGGGCCCACAGCGTAACAATCCATTCCATTGCCTCTGTCCACGTGATAGGTAATTCCCAGACGCATCTGCTCGGCAGCCTCAGGGTCAGTCTTTTTGAGTTCGTTAATCTTTGCCCACACCTCCTTGTCTGTCTCCATTGCATACATCTTGTCCAGAACCGGGAGCTTCGTTCCCCTCTTGACAAAGAGGTCGTAGCCGAAGCCCTTTTCTCCAAGAGCCTGAAGTGCAGGACCATACGCCCTGAACCCCACCTTATCGTTCTCCCAGGCCATATCCTCCATACGCTCAGGATGGACATTTCCATAGGCTATGGTTTCAAACTCCGAAGGCTTTCCCTTGCTTATTACGCACTCGGCCTTAGCTCCGGCCTCGAGTTCAGTGAGGAAAATAAACTTGTTGTCGTGAGTTATCTGGTAGGGCTGCTCCTTGCCGTTTATCTTGAGCACTAAGGTCTCGCCCTCGACAAGGGCCAGTTCAGAGGCCAGAGTGGCGAAATCCAGCTCCACCATCTCCGGCAGTCTCTTGTGGGAAGTGGGATTTTCAACCACCACCGTCACGGCCTCGGTACAAGATGCAGCCGTCATAAAAATTGCAAGCGCTGCACAAAGAAAGCTATTCTTCATCATATCAATAACTGGTAATTGTGAAATCATATCTGCCGCTCGCAGGGGCATCCGCAGCGGAAGTCAAAGAAATGCGCCTTATTGAAGGACCCCATACATTGCTGAGACGCGGGTCGTCAAGGCTTATAGCCTCAACGGAAGGAATCATACTTACAGGAAATCTCAGCAAGGCTTTCTTACCCATATTCTCCACCACTATCTCGCCCTTGTGCAATTTTGTACCATCCTCCAGCACATCTCCAGGCAAATGCACCTGACCCTGTACCATAAAATTCAGGACATCTGCGGCACGGCGTTCGGAGAGAGAATATATGTCGCTGATTTTCAAGCTTTTATCCGTCAAAATATAAGTTCTTTTCCAACTTTTGCAACATGCATCTTCCGTGTAGGCTCCAGAGATGTCCAGACAGAAAGAATTCTTCCCGGCCTTCGCATCACGGCTGTGGTATTCGGCCCCCTCGTGCTGGGCAGTGCCATTGATTAGAGGAAGATTGTGGTAGTTCGTCTGCATTGACCATATGGTGTAACGCTCTGAGCTGAAAGTCTTTTTGGTGTATGTACCTACTCCTGCATCTATGAACATAGGCACTCCGTCCATATACAGAAGGAAGGAACCTACATCATTGTGGTTGTGGCTCTCGTTGTTGTGTCCGCCCTTTGCCCCGAAGAACCATCCGCTGCGGTTTTTCATGTAACAGAACTCCGTGAGCTCATACCACACTACAGGCGGCACGCATTTGCGCAATTCCTCAAGAGAAGCATTGAAGTTTCCGGCAGAGTTCAGTTCTTCCACCCTATGTTTCATCTCTTCCAGATTTCGTATGCTGCACAGCGAACGGAAAGAATCTTTCCATATCACGGCCTTAGGCTCCTTGAAGCGGGACTTTTCCTTGTCAGCCAGATTATATATCGCGAAGTCCATCATTTCGTCGCTGCCCACAGCCTTGCCGTAATTATAAACCACGCTCGGATCCAGGCTCAGCTTAGCTGTGGCATCTGCAAAGTTAACCACGTATCCGTCAGCTATATAGCTGCGTGAAATATATTCTCCCATAGCGCGTACAAGCCAGTGGCTGAACATATTGTAACGGCCCTGGGAAGCATCATGCATAATCTGGAGATAATCATACAGTTTGCCTGCTGCATGCTGCCAATAAGATGGACCCTCTTCACAGGCTCCATCCTTCTTGACGTAGTTTATGAACTTGTCCACCGAACGCACAGATTTCCATACGGCGGCATCGAGCCTTTTCTGATCCTCTTCCACCAGCAGAAAAGCCAATATAGTGTCAGAGTTGCACCACGGGTTCCAGTTGTTGACTATGCCTCCATTCGCCCCGGTAAAGCCCAGCCACCAGTTTGCATTGTCCTCATCCTCATTGAGATAAGGGTCGAGAATGTTACGTTTGATGGCCCTGGAGATTTCGAAAGAAATTGACGGATCTATGGCATCGAAACTGTCTTTGAAGAAATACAGGATGTAGGACATTGTGGCGCCGCATCCTCCGGACACCAGGTCTATGAGCTGTTCCCTGCTGTCGGGAAGGCTGCGTTTCGACTTCTGACGCGGCTGGTGGGCAGACAGCACCCACGATGGCATATGGGCAAAATGCCAGGCCCCGTCAAGCAGTCTGTCCAGGAAACGTCCCTTGCCCTCAGCCAGCTCAGCCAACATCAAGGCATTGAGAGCCAGCCTATTCTGGTCCAGTGGGGTCTCCATTATCTTACGCTCACCACTGCGTTCATACTCAAGATAGGCCGTTGCAGGCACCGACTGCCATTTGTAGTCGAGATACTTCTCGCCTCCTTTTATATATTGCTGAGCATATGCACCGAGGCAGGAATCCCAGCCCTCACGATCGGAGTATTCGGGCAGAGGCACCCAACGTGAACCGGCTACAAAGAAGTCCGAGGCCCCACTTTGGCTGAATTCTTCTACCAAAATATCCTTGACCGTATCTTCGCGTGTGGCACTATATCCGTTAACGTTAACGGATAAGATAAGACCCAATAAAGCTGCAAGAATCAAGAGTCGTTTCATGTTTTTGACCTTTATGTATATACGTAAACTTCGTGTCCTTCAGAAAGGGCCTGCGGGAAGCTGTAATTATACAAATATAATAAATTTCCGCATTATTGTATACTTTCGGTCCACAAACTGCCAATTCTTGCCCTGAGTTGCGACTCATAAAGGGACTCAGGCACCACCGATGTTCCGTTCGAAACCACAGTGGCATTGCTGAATGTGCATCCCAGACCGTGGAATCCCACAATCACAGGCTGTAGAAATTTCCAGGTGTGGGTGCCATAATTCCACCAGTCCCAAGCTCCCCCATCACCGCCCGTGGCATTGAAATTCCAAATCACAAGGTCCTGCATATGATTAGGGAGTGAAGACAGTGCGCCGCCCTGTCTCATTTTGTTCCAACCACCTTCGCAGGCATCGATGAGGGTTGCACGAGGCTGGGAGGCATGTGACTCGAAGCAGGTTTCGCTGCCCCAGCTGCATCTCCATATCACTGTGCCTATAGATGGTTTTGAAACGCCCACGGAGTGGAACTGACCACGGCCATTTCCTGCGCTGTCCCTGACCTTACCTATGAAAACACGGGTCGATTCCTGCGAGCGTATGGCCGAATGCCCTATATTGCCACTGATATTGATGTCGTATACGGACACATTTGCGCACATCATCAAGGTGGCAGCTTCGCTTACATTGACAAAATCCACCCTGCGAATCCAGCCATTTACAATGCGTGAGAAGTTGAGCAGCTTGTAGGCTTCATCATATGCGGCGCTGAGATGCTTAGCGATGTCATATCCGTCCGGCTGATTACCTTCGAAGCACAGATCTTCTATGCCCAGCCCGCTGTAGTGAGGATAGCTCTTGATTTTCCAGTTAAAATTCTTGTTCACGGCATGCATGAGCGGCTCTTTGAAAGTAATCCTGTTGCCATCTACGCTGGCTATCTGATGATATTCCTTCACCATCACACCCTTGCTGGTGAATTCAGTCCACTGGCTGTCATATGGACAGCTTTCATTGAACTCAGCCTCAATGGCTGCCTGGCTCTTGTCCTCCAATTCAAGCAGCACCCAGTCGCCGGCCTTAAGGCTGAGCTCTGACTCCACCGTGACGCTTTTCTCTCCCTTTGGCGAATCTGACGTCACTTTAGACAGCATGGCATTGCCGCTCTGGTTCTTGAAGCTAAGCAGCACTTTCTTGGACTGTTCGTTGGAGGCCGACATACGCAGAATGGTCTTGTCTCGGCCATCTCCTTTGAGGATTATGTCGTTGCCTTCTATGAATATGGTCTTTCCGAAATCTTCGTCGTTATCGCCCTGGAGCTCATAAGTGCCTTCTGGGAAATAGATTACAGTCTTTCCACTTTTATTCTGGAACCTCAGGTCGGAATCTGAATTCACCCTGGTGAAAATTGTTCCAAGCCAGGCTATGAAGGCTTTACGGTCAGAGCTTGAGCCATCAGCTTTGAGCTTGCCTTCTGTCTTTGCGTTGCAAATCCTGTAGCCTGCGGCCTTGAGATCCGCTATGCTGCGTTCTGCAGGAGCGCTCTCACCGTGATTGTAGCCGGCATAAGAAAAATCCAGGCCCACATCCACAGGCTTTGCGGTGAGTTTGTCTTTGAGCTCAGGCAAATCTGCTATAAAGACATTGCTGTTCCTGTCCACGCTGATGGTGTTGGCGTTGTGCAGGGATACGCTCTGGCCCAGATTATTGGTAACTGTAATGTCCAGACCCTTGTATGTGCCCGGGAAAACCACAAAGCAATAAGTTCCGCCATTTACGAATTCACCTTCGAGAGTGACACTGTCCGAGCTCCCGGTATTGGCTGCAGCCAGGACAAGTTTTCCATCCTTCCCGAATTCCAGCAGGCAATCACCCGCAATTGCGGAGCCGTCGCTGGCTCTAAGGGATATACGGCTTATGTTGTCATCATTCAGCTTCAGGCTCAGAAGAGCTCCAGCATTTTGAAAAAACAGGTCCTCACCCTCAAACCTGGAGGCGGCGAGATTGACTCCGTCAGCAAAACCGTCACGCACAGACTTCTGCACAGCCGTCAAAGTGGTGTGCAGCTTATCGGTGGAATAAGTGGCTTTCTCGTTTTTTGGGTACAGGGCAAAGCTGCCCTCCGTGCCTGCAGGCATAGTAAAGCGGGCCAACTTACCTTCATTGCTCACGCTGGTCGATATGGAATGATAATACTTCCCGCTGCCGAGCACAGTGATGGCATCAGATTCCGACCACCTTACCTGGCTGGAATTGAGAAGTGTAGTTTTGGCAACTATAGGACTGTCATCCATATGAGCTGTCAATACTATGCCCGTGCCACCGTCAGTCTCCGTTTTCTTGCAGGCCGCAAGACACAAAGCCACAAGGCATAAGCCCAGAAAGTTGAATCTTTTTTCCATATACTTTGAATCAATCAATTATTTCCCAATCCTTTCCGCCATCCCAATCCTGCCTCTGCCCATAATTCTCCACATTGCTGTCAGCCAATAGTTGCATATCGCAGGGGCAAGAACTTTCCTCACAACAAGGTGCCGAATAAATATTCATTTTTTGTTCCCAAAAACAAGACCCCGGAAAGTCCGAAAAGCACAATGCTCCTCATCCTTTCCGAGGGTCATAGAGGTAAATATTTTTATAAGTCAGGGTTTATCGCTGTGCGCCGCAGCCAGAGACCTTTGAGGCGTACGGAGGCTCAGTGCCGCAAATGCCCGAGGTATTGGCGAGATCGGATCCTTGATAACCATTATAAGGAAGAACTTTATAATTACCGCTCCAGTTGTAATAGCAATTCGTAATTATAGGACTATCCCCAACTTTGTTCTTATTATAAATATACGCATTGCCACTAAGTTGACCAAAGCTGAACAGACAGTTTGACACAGTAACATTATTAACTGAGTTATTCGCATGGATTACGCCGTTATTCGTCCCTGGATTAATTTTATATATAGTATTATTCTCGAAAGTGACACTATTAGCATCTTTAACAAGTATAATTCGGGAATTATTTAGTCCTGAATCTGAATAGAACAATGAAT
>CAMFRR010000031.1 GCA_945982095.1 uncultured Bacteroidales bacterium | reverse complement strand
ATGTAAGAATGTGCTCGTTATGGACAGCTGCTTTGATGTGGGCGATGACGCTATATGTATAAAGAGCGGCAAGGATGAGGACGGACGCCGTCATGGCATTGCTTGCGAGAATCTCATAATTGACGGATGTACGGTTTACCACGGACATGGCGGCTTTGTTGTCGGTAGCGAAATGAGCGGCGGCGTCAAGAATATAATGGTGAAGAACTGCAGTTTCATGGGTACTGACATAGGTCTGAGGTTCAAGAGTGCAAGAGGCCGCGGCGGTGTTGTGGAAGGCATATGGGCCGACAATATTTCCATGAAAGATATTGTGGGTGAAGCAGTTATATTCAATCTTTACTATCAGGGAAAATCGGAGCTTGAAGGCGGCGGAAAGGTTACAAAGAGCGTCAAGCCGGTTGACGAGACCACACCTGAGTTCCGTGACATACACATCAGCAACATTGTGTGCAATGGAGCTGCAAGGGCCATGTTCTTCAACGGTCTGCCGGAAATGCCTGTACGCAATATAGAGATTAAGAATTGTGACATCAAGGCTGTCAAAGGCATAGAATTATGCGACTGCAAAGACATCAGCATTGAGAATGTCACCCTTGACATTGCTAAAGGTGAGCCTGTAAAGAGCCAGGATGTTGAAGGCCTGAAGACTGAAAATGTCACTGTAAGCCCACGGGCTGACTTTGTGGTTGCCAAGGACGGCAGCGGCGATTTTTATACCATTCAGGAGGCTATAGACGCCTGCCCGGATTATGAGCATAAGGTCATTACCACCATACACGTCAAAGCCGGCGTTTATAAAGAGATGGTGACCATTCCTCACAATAAGTTCCGTATCAAGATTTATGGTGACGGTGCTGACAAGACCATCATTACATATGACAAGTACGCGCTCAAGAAATGGCCGGGTACAGACAGGAAAATGGGTACCTCAGGCAGCGCGACCATGTACATACACAGCAGCTATGTCACTCTCGAAGACCTGTGCATAGAGAACAGTTCAGGCGAGGGCAAAGAGGTGGGACAGGCTGTAGCCCTGTTCACGAACGGTGATTTCATTTTCGTGCACCGTTGCCGCCTGATCGGTAATCAGGATACCCTTTACACTTACGGAAGATATGGCAAGTTCGGAGGTTTCATGAGGAATTATTACCTGGACTGCTACATCGAAGGCACCACGGACTTTATCTTCGGCCCTACCATATGCTGGTTCGAAAACTGCCACATACATTCAAAGAAGAATTCCTATGTTACCGCTGCTTCCACAATACCTGGAGCCAAATACGGTTATGTCTTCAACAATTGCAAGCTTACAGCTGACGAGGGTATTGACAAATGCTATCTTGGCCGCCCTTGGGGTGCATATGCCAAGACAGTCTTCATGAACTGTGAGCTTGGATCGCACATATTGCCTGCAGGATGGCACGATTGGGAGAAGCCTGGCAAAGCAAATACCAAGGAGAATTCATATTACGCTGAGTATCACAACTATGGCCCGGGTGCAGTTCCTATGCCGGGGGATCCTGCCATCGCTGTTGATGATATCGCACACGGCCGAGTTGAATGGAGCCATCAGCTGACTGATGCAGAAGCTGCTGAATACAGCTTTGAAAAGGTAATGTTCCAGCAGAGTGATGCCGACAACAATATCGCCCCATGGAATCCTTTCGAAAATAAATAAAATACCCTGGTCTTATGTGCAAATTCTCTTTATTTGCAGGATTGACATTATTGCTTGCTCTGCCACAGATCCCATCTGCCGGGCAGAGCATTTCTCGTACTTGGAACCCCGACAGGGGAAGCCATTATGTCAATCCCATAATCAATGCCGATTATTCTGACCCCGACGTATGCCGCGTGGGCGATGATTATTACATGACCTCGTCTTCATTCTGCTCTTTCCCAGGGCTGCAGATTCTCCATTCAAGCGACCTGGTTAATTGGGAAATCATTGGGGCAGCCCTCAGAGATTATCCCGGCTCAGCCTGGTCTGATGAAAGGCCTTGGACTGCTCTTGGACATGGAGTGAGCGAAGGGGCTTCTGAAGTACCTGGAGCCGCTGAATGGAGAACTGTTCCTCAGCATGGAAACGGGGTATGGGCCCCTTCCATCAGATATCACAATGGGGAGTTCTATATTTATTGCGGAGATCCCGACAGGGGAATATTCATGGTGAAGACTTCGGACCCGGCCGGGATATGGGAAGAGCCGGTGTGGGTTGTGAAGGCCAAGGGTTTCATAGATCCCTGCCCGCTTTGGGATGAAGATGGAAAGGCTTATCTTTCATTCGGATGTGCAGGAAGCAGGGCGGGGCATAAGAGCGTAATGTTCGTTGCTCCAATGTCTGCGGACGGAACGGGTCTGCTGGCACCAGGAAGGATAGTCTATGACGGACATTGTACCCAGCCTACCATCGAGGGTACCAAATTCTACAAGTTCAGGGGACATTACTACATATTTTCTCCTGCAGGCGGAGTGCCTACAGGATGGCAGACAGTGCTGAGGGCCGAGAACCCTTATGGCCCTTATACAGAGAGAGTTGTGATGGCCCAGGGAGATGCTCCCACAAATGGCCCGCATCAGGGTGCATGGGTTGATACTCCTTCAGGGGAGCATTGGTTCATACATTTCCAGGACAAGGATGCCTATGGCCGCGTGGTACATCTTCAGCCTATGGCCTGGACTGACGAGGACTGGCCTGTAATAGGCATTGACAAGGATGGCGACGGAGTGGGCGAGCCTGTGACTGAATACCGCAAGCCTGATTTGAAGAGCAGCGGAGTGTTCCAGCCTGCAGAGAGTGACGATTTCTGCTCGCTCGAGCTGGGACTGCAGTGGCAATGGCAGGGTGTACCTTCGCCTTATTGGTCATTTGTAGGCCCCGGAGCAGCAGACAGCGCTCAAGGGAATATGAACGATGGAGCTTTGAAATTATATTCAGTGGAGCAGTCCAAGGCTTGGCGCAATCTCGCCGACTCTCCTAATCTTCTGCTGCAGAAATTCCCTGCCGACAAGTTTAGAGTCACAGCAAAACTCAGTTTCGTTCCTAATCCACAAATTGCACAAAGGGGAGAAAATGCTGGAATCGTGCTCTTCGGAAAGGATTATTTTGCCTTGAAAATGCTTGATACTCAGGAAGGTGTCGTGCTCCAGGCTGTTGAGTGCAAAAATGCGCTCAAGGGCAGCCCTGATAAGGTCCTCGCAAGTGTCTCTCTGAAGAGCGAGGCCTTGCCTATACCTTATTCCGACCGCTATATGTCAACGACTGTACCTGCAGTTGAGCCCCTTGCATATAAGAAATGCGATTTATGGGTGAGGATGAATGTTGAGCCTCAAAGCAGGCAGGGCAACGTTCCGGACGCAATATGCCGCTTTGAGTACAGCATTGACGGCAAGAAATGGCTGCCTTTCCCTGACAAGTCTTACCGTTTCACTGCACAGGCAGGCAAATGGATAGGCGCAAAGTTCGGATTCTTCTGCAACCGCCACAGCATCAAAAACGACGGCGGCTGGCTACTCATAGACTACGTCGATGTAACGCGATAATACAAAAAGTTCCGCAAGTCATAACTTTTGAGTTTCTGACTTGCGGAACTTAAATTTATAGCATGCCTTAGAGTGTACGTTTGATCTCAATGATCTGATATGCCTCGATTACATCTCCAATCTTGATGTCGTTGAAGTTTTCGATATTGAGACCGCAGTCCATGCCTGTGAGGACTTCCTTGGCGTCATCCTTGTAACGCTTGAGTGAGCCGAGATTGCCTGTGTACACTACAATACCGTCACGGATGACACGTACCTTGTTGGTCCTCTGTATCTTACCCTCCTTGACCATACATCCGGCAATGGTGCCGACCTTGCTGATCTTGAAGGTTTCCTTGACTTCTGCAGTACCCAGAATCTCCTCTTTCTCTTCAGGTGCAAGCATACCCTCAATACCGCTCTTGATTTCGTTGATTGCGTCGTAAATCACGCTGTAGAGGCGTATTTCTATCTGCTCCTTTTCTGCAAGGCGGCGGGCCTCAGCAGAAGGACGCACCTGGAAACCTATGATTACGGCATCTGAAGCAGCAGCCAGCAGCACGTCACTCTCAGAGATCTGGCCTACAGCCTTGTGGATTACATTAACCACAACCTCTTCAGTGCTGAGCTTGATGAGCGAATCAGACAGTGCCTCGATAGATCCGTCCACGTCACCTTTGACTATCACGTTGAGCTCCTTGAAGTTGCCTATTGCAATGCGGCGTGCGAGATCATCGAGAGTAGTGTGTTTCTGGGTCTTGATACCCTGTATGCGAAGAAGCTGTTCGCGTTTGGTTGCAATTTCCTTGGCCTCACGCTCGTCTGCCATTATGTTGAATACCTCTCCGGCGGTTGGGGCTCCGTTAAGACCGAGCACTGACACAGGGCAAGATGGACCTGCTTCAGTGACTTTCTGCCCGCGCTCGTTGTACATTGCCTTGATGCGGCCTGTGTACTGGCCGGAGAGCATGATGTCTCCTACACGCATGGTACCGTTCTGCACAAGCACTGTGGCCAGGTAGCCACGGCCCTTGTCAAGAGAAGACTCGATGACGGCGCCGCTGGCACGTTTCTTAGGATTGGCCTTGAGCTCCAGCATTTCAGCCTCAAGCAGAACTTTCTCCAACAGTTTGTCCACGTTTATGCCTTTCTTGGCTGAGATTTCCTGACACTGGTAGCTGCCGCCCCAGTCTTCCACGAGTATGTTCATGTTGCTGAGCTGCTCACGAATCTTGTCAGGATATGCGCCAGGCTTGTCTATCTTGTTGATGGCAAACACCATAGGTACACCTGCTGCCTGTGCATGGTTGATGGCCTCCACTGTCTGCGGCATTACGCAGTCATCGGCTGCGATAATGATGATGGCAAGGTCAGTCATCTTTGCACCACGCGCACGCATTGCAGTAAAGGCCTCGTGACCAGGAGTGTCAAGGAAGGTAATCTTCTCACCGTCAGGGAGCTCGACATGATATGCACCTATGTGCTGGGTGATACCGCCTGCCTCACCGGCGATTACGTTGGCCTTACGTATGTAGTCCAGAAGGGAAGTCTTGCCGTGGTCTACGTGGCCCATCACGGTGATTACAGGAGGACGTGGCTGCAAATCCTCTGGCTTGTCAGCCTCTGAAGAATCTTCAATAGCCTCATTCAAAGAAGCGGTCACGAACTCAACCTTGTAGCCGAATTCCTCTGCCACCATCACAAGATACTCAGCATCGAGCCTCTGGTTGATTGACACCATGAGACCAAGAGTCATGCAGGCTCCGATGACCTTGGTGACAGGAACACTCATCAGGGTTGCGAGCTCGTTTACTGTTACGAACTCTGTGACTTTCAAGGTCTTGTCCTCTGCAGCAGCCATCTGCTCCTGCTCAGCCATCTTTTCGGCAACAGCTTCACGTTTCTCCTTGCGGTATTTTGCGCCGAAGTTGTTTTTGCCCTTGCCCTCGTTCATGCGGGCGTAGGTTTCCTTGATCTGTTTCTGTATCTCCTTCTGCTGTTCCTCTATCTCAGCCTCGGTAAGCTGGCGGAAGCCCTGCTGAGGGGCATTGTTGCCTTTAGCTCCCTTGCGGTTGTTCTGTTGATTCTGACGGTTCTTGTTGTTGTCTTTGCCTTTGCCTTGGCCATTGTTTCCTTTGCCCTTGCCTTCGTTCTTGCTGACCTCAACTTTGCTCACGTCCACCTTCTGTGAACCTCCAAGCTGAATGCGCTCGCGCTTTTTGTTCTTGGAAGGTGCCTCGAATTTGGACAGGTCAATCTTGCCCACGACATTAGGGCCGGCGAGCCTTGGCTTCACGCTGCCTGCAGGCTCTTTAGCTTCGACTTTCTCATTTGCCACAGGAGTTTGCTCTAGGGACTCGGGAGCTGGAGCGGCGGCCTCTTCCTTCACTTCAGCCACTGTTTCAGCAAGTTTTTCACTGACTTCCTCAGCTGCCGCTTCAGGCTCAGAAGGCATTTCTTCCTCCTTCTCCGGGAGGACTTCTTCAGGAGCGGCAGAAATAGGGGATTGCTCCTGTTTTTCGTTTGCCTTCACGCTGCCCTTGCCCACTGCATCAAGGTCTATCTTGCCTATGATGTTAGGTCCCTGGAGCTTCTTTTCCGGAGCAGCCTTCACTTCTTCTTCCTGTTCAGGCTCTGAAGCTTTGGCCTCTGCAGCCTTTGGCTCCATTGGAGCTGAGATGACATTGCTCTTGATGATGACCTCTTTACGCTGGTCCTCATCTTCCTCAGCCTTCTTTTTACCGGCCTGGTCAATCATCTCTTTCAGCCTTGTGCTGATTTTGTCAGCTTCCTGCTTGGCCTTAAGGTCAGCGCTGAATTTCGCCTCTATCGTAGGCAGCAGTTCGTCTGATATTTTCATGTTAGGGTTCTTCTCGACCTCCACGCCTTTGGATGAAAGGAACTCCACGAGCGTGTCCAGGCCGATGCCGAACTGTTTGGTTATTTTGCTTAATCTGATTTCTGCCATGTTCTGTCTCCCCAAATTAATGATTAAAAATACTATTCTTCAAACTCTTGTGCGAGAATACGGAATACATCCTCCACAGTCTCGTCCTCGAGGTCTGCGCGGCGCGCCACATCTGCAGGGTCAAGTGCAAGCACGCTCTTGGCAGTGTCGCAGCCTATGCCCTGAAGCTTTTCGATGACCCACTGGTCTATCTCGTTGCTGAATTCGCTCAGCAGCACGTCCTCCTCGTTGTCGTCAACAGTCTTGACAGGGTCACGCCATACCTCAATCTCCCTGCCAACGAGCATGGAAGCCAGGCGAATGTTGCAACCTTTATGACCAATGCCCTTCTTCACCTCGTCAGGTGACATGAAGACTTTGATAGGCTCGCTTTCGTCTTGGCTGATTACAATAGATGAAATCTTTGCAGGAGCAAGAGCCCTCTGTATGAGCAACTGTCTGTTGCTGGTCCAAGGCAGCACATCAATGTTCTCATTGCGCAGCTCACGTACTATGCCCAGGATTCGCGCTCCCTTGATACCTATGCAGGCACCTATAGGATCAACCCTCTCATCATAGCTCTCAACTGCAACCTTGGCGCGCTCGCCTGGAATACGCACCACCTTCTTGATGGTAATCAGACCGTCATAAATCTCAGGAACCTCCTGCTCGAAGAGTTTCTCAAGGAAGCTGTCGCTCACGCGTGAAAGGGTGATGTAAGGGGTGTTGTTGCGCATCTCCACATCTTTGATTATGGCTTTCACTGTGTCTTTCTTCTTGAAGTGCTCGCCTGCAATCTGCTCAGACTTAGGAAGATGAAGCTCATTCTCCTCTTCATCCATAAGCAGGGCTTCCTTTGCCCAGGTCTGATATACCTCGCCTGTGAAGAGCTCACCCACCTTAGCTTTGTATTTATTGTAAAGGTTGGCTTTCTCTATATCCATTATGCGGCCCTGAAGGTTCTGTTTCAGGTTGAGTATTCCTCGGCGGCCGAAGCTTGCAAGTGAGATAATCTCAGAGTAGTCTTCTCCTATCTCGAAATCATCGCCATGGCTGTTTGCTTCCTCAAGGCTGATTTCAGTCAGTTCGTCCTCCACTTCCTCTACAACGGTGCGTGTGCGTATGATCTCGCAGTCTCCTTTGTCGATATTGATCGTTACTTCAAAGTTGTCCGATGAACCGTAGGTCTTGGCGATCTGGGATTTGAAAACGTCTTCCAGTACGCTGGTCATTGTCGGCTTGTCGATGTTCTTGAGGTTCTTGAACTCCGAGAACGCATCTTTGAGTGCTGTCTTTTCCATTTTAGAATTCTATATGATATTTTACTTTGTTGACTTCTGCATTGTCATATTGTATTCCATCTACCTCTGTCTCTTATACACATCTCCGAGCCCACGAGACGGACTCCTATC
>CAMFRR010000030.1 GCA_945982095.1 uncultured Bacteroidales bacterium | reverse complement strand
CACGTAAGGAGTCGTCGGCAGCGTCAGATGTGTATAAGAGACAGAGACAGGTATCCCGGAGCCGACGCTTGAGCGTTTTGAAACCAAGGGGAAAATATCTCTTGAGGCATTCTTGAGATTGGTAGTCGAATTCTCTTGGTTCGACGAAATGAGTGCAATAATGAGTAAGAGCAAGTTCACTACTGGGGAGGAACTAGAGACTATAAACAAAAACCAAGGGCGTCAGAAAGGGCGATGAAAGACATTACTAAAATAAGAGTTTCATTGAATGGGCGTACAGTAGGCACTTTGCAGATGACCCCCGAAAAAGACAGAAGTGTGTTTGAATATGACAGGGATTGGATTGCAGACGGCTTCTCGATATCCCCGTGGGAATTACCTCTTCAGACAGGACTCATATACTCAAAAGAAAACTGTTTCAGTGGCGGATTTGCAGCCTTTGAGGACAGTATGCCGGACGGCTATGGCCTTTACCTGCTTGACAGGATGCTTCGCCGGGAAGGCAGCTCATTAGAAGCTTTGTCTCCTCTTCAGAGGTTATCTTTGGTTGGCAGTTCCGGAATGGGAGCGTTGTGCTATAATCCTGAAGCCTCAAAAACACATACTTTTGCCATCAAAGACAGTGACTTTGACGAACTCCAGCGTAAAGCTCTTGATGTGCTATCAGAGAAAAGCGATGCTGATGCGTCTTTCTTGTACTACAATAGCAGGAATTCCGGTGGAGCCAGACCCAAAGCGGTATACAAGGCTGCTGACGGCTCGGACTGGATAGTAAAATTCAGACATATATTCGATCCTTCAGATATCGGTAAGACTGAATATCAATATATGACAACGGCAAAGAAATGCGGAATTGACATTCCTGAAATCCGTCTCATTAATGGCCGCTATTTCTCAATCAAAAGATTCGATATTAAAGAATCAGGCCGAATCCATACACTCACTTCCGCAGCACTTCTGCAGTCAGATTTCCGTGCTCTTAACATTGATTATGTAAATCTCCTTGCTCTGACAGGTTTCCTTACTCAAGATCCAAAACAGGTGGAGCAGATGTTTCGCAGGATGGTTTATAATGTCATATGCAATAATAAAGATGATCATGCCAAGAACTTCAGCTTCTTATGCCAACAAGGCAAATGGGCACTTGCCCCGGCATATGATATTACCTACTCTCCGGAGGGTACCAGGGGCGAACATGCAACATCTGTGAGATATTCGGGGAATCCAAGCATTAAAGATATTGTTTCTGCCGGAACAGGCATACGCATAAGCAGAAAACGCTGCATTGAAATTATCGAAGAAATCACGGCCGTCTGTCTGACGGAATTGGATAGAGATAAGATTGTTATTTTGGGATAAGTACGTGTGTGCTAATATTTACAGCGACATCCATGAAAACGGGTAGACCGGCAAGAAGCATTATTCCCGACCCGATCGGGAATCTCTTGACGCTTAATCGGGAGGGTTCAGTGACGGGAGGCTTATTCCGTAGTGTACGGAAAGAACTCTTATCAGAATTACTGAGAGGGCTGCGATGATTTGGGTAAGTATCTGCCCTAAACCCAGCAACATACAGAGATAATACACCACGCCTCCCAACACGCAGGCCACGGCATATATGTCTTTGCGGAATATAAGCGGAACTTCGTTGATGAAAATGTCGCGGAACATGCCGCCCGCTGCTCCCGTGATGGAACCCATGATGATATTCACCCAGACAGGAAAACCGGCGCCCATGCTTTTTTCAAATCCAACGACTGTAAACAGCGCTATTCCAATGGCGTCGAAGATGAAGAAGGTGTTGTCGAGGCGCACAAGGGTGTTTCTGAAAAGGATGACGAATAACAGCGCTATAGCGGTGATAATCACGTATGAAGCCTGGTTCATCCAGAATGGGGTGATGCCAAGGAGAATGTCTCTGAGCGTACCTCCTCCTATGGCTGTCACAAAACCCACTACATACGCGCCGAAGATATCAAATTTCTTGGCCGCAGCAAGCCTGATTCCGCTTATTGCAAATGCGAATGTACCTATGTAGTCGAAAATCGTTACGAAATCCATAAGAATAGAATTGAATTCGCAAATATAAAAAAAAGGACTGACTTTGCAGCCAGTCTCTTTTCTTTACATTTGCGGCACCGTTTGCCGGCAAATGCGGAATTAGGAATTTAGAAAGACTCTCCTATAGCGATGAAGTCAGCAGCTTTAAGAGCAGCGCCGCCAATCAGACCGCCGTCTATGTCTTTCTGAGCGAAAATCTCCTTTGCGTTTGATGGTTTGCAAGAACCGCCATAGAGAATGGTGATTTCCTCTGCGAGCTCAGCGCCGAACTTCTCGGCAATGCAAGCACGAACGCAAGCGTGAATTTCCTGTGCCTGCTCAGCTGTAGCAGTTTTGCCGGTACCGATGGCCCAAACAGGCTCATAAGCTACGACAACATTTTTCATCTGCTCTGGAGTGAGAGTGTAAAGCACTGCTTTGGTCTGTGCCTCAACTACTTCGAAATGCCTTCCTGCCTCACGCTCCTCGAGGTTCTCGCCAATGCAGAATATAGGTTTGATGCCTTTCTCGAGCACGAGATTGATTTTTGTGCAGAGAGTCTCGTCAGTTTCACCAT
This sequence comes from uncultured Bacteroidales bacterium, assembly GCA_945982095.1. Classification (GTDB taxonomy): domain Bacteria; phylum Bacteroidota; class Bacteroidia; order Bacteroidales; family UBA932; genus Cryptobacteroides. The sequence goes on along the minus strand of CAMFRR010000030.1, from coordinate 5,609 downwards.
AGTACTGACGACGCTCGCTGTGGCCGAGAATGCAATATTCGCAAGCAACGCTCTCGAGCATATCTACTGAAATCTCGCCTGTGTAGGCTCCGCTCTTGTGGTCTGCGCAGTTCTGTGCGCCAAGGCCTACTTTGCTGCCTTTCAATACCTCAGCTACTGCGTACAGATGAGTGAAAGGAGGAGCAACTGCAAGTTTGCAAGCTTCAAGTTTCTCGCCAAGGGCAACAACTTCTTTAGCGAGTTCCACGCCCTGAGGGACTGTGGTGTTCATTTTCCAGTTTCCGGCAACGATTTTCTGTCTCATATTAAAATAAAATTTAGTGTTTGTGCGTTAATGACAACGCAAAGATAATAAAAATCGTTATCTTTGCGAGCTAAAATGTTTAATTTATGTTTCGCTTAGCGAAACTAGACCTACTGATAATGAAGAATTTTGTAGAAGAACTCAGATGGAGGGGCATGATACACGACATCATGCCGGGCACTGAAGAAGCCTTGGCCAAGGGACCTGCCTCCGCATACGTGGGCATAGACCCTACAGGAGACTCCCTGCATATAGGACATCTTGTTAGCATAATGATACTAAAGCACTTCCAGAACTGTGGACACAAGCCCTACGCTCTCGTGGGTGGAGCTACCGGAATGATAGGCGACCCTTCAATGAAGAATGCAGAGCGCAATCTTCTGGACGAAGCCACTCTGGCCCACAATGTGGAATGCATAAAGGCACAGCTCTCACGCTTCCTTGACTTCGGCTCAGATGCCCCTAACAAGGCCGAACTCGTGAACAATTATGACTGGATGAAAGATTATACTTTCATCAATTTCACCCGTGATATAGGAAAGCTCATCACAGTAAACTACATGATGAGCAAGGATTCTGTGAAGAAACGTCTCAGCCGCGAATCTACAGAAGGCATGAGTTTCACTGAATTCACTTACCAGCTTCTCCAGGGCTACGACTTCCTCTACCTTTATAAGCACCACAATGTCACCCTTCAGCTGGGCGGCGCTGACCAGTGGGGCAACATCACAACAGGTACAGAGCTTATACGCCGTACTTGCCAGGGAGAGGCCTATGCCCTGACCTGCCCTCTTATTACCAAGGCTGACGGCGGCAAATTCGGAAAGACAGAGAAGGAAAATATATGGCTTGACGCCAAGAGGACTTCTCCATACCAGTTCTACCAGTTCTGGCTCAATGTCAGTGACGAGGACGCGCTCAAATACATCAAGATCTTCACAATGCTGGGCAAAGACGAGATAGAGTCTATAGCAGCCGAGCATGCCCAGGCTCCTCACCTGCGTTGCCTCCAGAAAAAGCTGGCCGAGCAGGTGACTATTATGGTCCACGGTGAAGAGGAATACAAGAAAGCTTTGAGCGCCAGCCAGATGCTTTTCGGTAACGCCACTTCACAGGCCCTCAGGGAACTTGACGAGCAGACCTTCCTGGCCGTATTTGACGGGGTGCCTACATCTGAAATTTCCAGGGAGGAACTTCCTTGCAACATTCTTGAAGTCCTCACTGCCAAGACAGGAATTTTCCCAAGCAAAGGCGAGGCGCGAAAGATGATTCAGGGCAACGGCCTCAGCATCAACAAGGACAAGATGGCTGACCCTAACTACGAGCTCTCTGAGAAAGACATTTTGGATGACAAATATGTCCTTATCCAGAAGGGCAAGAAGAATTATTACATAATTAAAGTGAAATAAGCATGATCCAGCAGGAATCGACACGCCAATTGAAAGTGGCAAGCCAGCTCCAGCGCGACATGGCCGAAATCATACGCAGCAAAGGAATGGCTTTCTTTGGAGGTGCCCTGGTGAGCGTCAGCGGCGTCAAGATCAGCCCCGACCTCTCTGTGGCAAAGGTTTATGTCAGCATATTCCCGTCAGCCAAAGCTGCTGAGGTTATGAAGACGCTGGAGGATAATTCCAGGACCCTGCGCGGCGAGCTTGGAGTAAAGGTTGCAAAACAGCTGCGCATAGTGCCGGAAATTGCCTTCTTCCTGGATTCATCCCTCGATTATGTGGAGCATATTGAGGAACTTTTGAAAAAATAACTAAATACACTGATGCGGCTGCCGTTTTTCATAGCCCTGAGGTATCTGTTTGCCAAGAAATCGCACAATGTGATAAATATAGTGTCGGCAATCAGTGCAGCGGGTATGGCTGTGGGTACGGCAGCCCTCGTTGTGATTTTGTCTGTATACAATGGTTTTGACTCAATGGTGCGAGACATGTTCTCAACCGTGGAGCCGGATTACAAACTTGTAAGCAGGAATTCCAGGCTTTTTATTCCTGACAGCCTGGCATTGGACAAGCTTTACAATGACGAGGACGTAGCCTCTTTCTTCTGCGTGCTGGAGCAGAACCTGTATATGGAATATGAAGCGAAGCAGGGAACTGCCCTCGCAATGGGAGTGGACGACATATACCTGACTGAAAGCGGCTTGGCTGACTATATGCTTGAGGGAGAGCTTCTTGTGCGTGACGGGGGTGGGCGCGGCCATGTGGTTCTGGGCAATAGCCTGGCATATGAGATGGGGGTGAACCTATCCTTCCCCCGCAGCATGACTTTATATTATCCCGACCCCCAAGCCCGCTATTCGCCTCTCAATCCCATGGCTTCGGTCAATTCCCTCACACTGCAGCCATCTGGCCTTTTCTGTGTAAATGAAAGGATTGACGGGCGTACGATATTGGTGGACAGGGAAATGCTTTCTTCCCTTACAGGGGCGGGCCAAAACATAAGCTCGGTCAATATTTATATGAAAGGGGAAATGGGATGGGCTGCCTCAAGGGCTTTCGAACGCCGCATATGCCAAGTTTTCGGTCCCGGCTTTGAACTTCTGGACCGCAATAGGCAGAATCCGGCCATGTACAAAGTCATGCGCTACGAAAAGGCGGCTGTTTTCCTCATAATGCTGCTGGTCGTTCTTGTGATGGGATTCAGCATGTTCGGCAGTCTAAGCATGCTCATAGAGGACAAGCAGAGAGACATAAAGATACTGGATTCTATGGGTATGCCTGTCAAATCCATAAGGCGCATATTTGTTACCGAAGGATTTCTTGTGACGGTTTCGGGGATTTTGGCAGGATTGGTGACGGGGATAGTCATATGTCTTATACAGCAGAAATTTGCCCTGATAAAGATGCCTGCCGGCTTTGTTGTCGACAGCTATCCTATTGTAATAGAGCCACTTGACCTATGTATCTGTGTGGCAGTGAGTTCCGTTATATCATATCTTATTGCCCTTGTGCCTTCGAACAAGATTCTTAAATAACTCGGGTTTTGCTTTTTTGAAACTTGAGACAAAAATGTTTGTCATTACAAAAAATATTCGTAATTTGGTATTGTAATTTTAACAATATGTACTTACTAGGTTACGATATTGGCAGCTCTTCAGTCAAGGCAAGTCTTGTCCAAGCAGAAACGGGCAAGTGTGTAGCCTCTGCCTTTTTCCCAAAAAGCGAAGCTCCCATCATTTCAATGCGTAGCGGATGGGCCGAACAGGAACCCTCGATGTGGTGGGAAAACCTGAAACTCTGCACTGAGGCAATCCTGTCTTCATCGCATGTTAATCCTCAGGACATAAAGGCTATAGGAATATCCTACCAGATGCACGGCCTTGTATGCGTGGACAAAGAATACAATGTCCTGCGGCCGGCCATAATATGGTGTGACAGCCGAGCCGTGCCTTATGGGGAGAAAGCTTTCAAGAATCTGGGCGTGGATTATGCTTTGGGTCATTGTCTCAACTCTCCCGGAAATTTCACAGCCGCCAAGCTGGCCTATGTCAAGGAGAACGAACCGGAAATTTACGCGCGCATACACAAGTTCATGCTTCCGGGCGACTGGATTGCCTTGAAACTCACCGGACTTTGCCGCACCACCGTGAGCGGTCTTTCGGAGGCTGTACTGTGGGATTTCAACGAAGGACATCCTGCCTGGGGTGTAATGGACGCCTTCGGCTTCGACCATGACCTGATTCCTGAGATTGTGGACACTTTCTCCTGCCAGGGCGAAGTCAGTGCCGCAGCCGCGGCCGAGCTGGGTATGAAGGCAGGCACGCCTGTGACCTACAGGGCCGGCGACCAGCCGAATAATGCCTTATCTCTCAATGTCTTGAATCCTGGGGAGATAGCCTCCACAGCAGGAACCTCAGGCGTTGTGTATGGAGTCAGTGCAGAAGTGGCTTATGACGAGCAGTGCCGTGTCAACAGCTTTGCCCATGTGAATTATTCAAAGCAGACTCCGCGTATAGGAGTGTTACACTGCGTAAACGGAACAGGAATACTCAACAGCTGGATACGCCGTAATGTTGCCCCTGAGGGCATGTCCTATCCTCAGATGAACGATCTTGCCGAATCCGCCCCTATAGGATGCCGCGGCCTCAGCATACTGCCTTTCGGAAACGGAGCTGAGCGTATGTTGCTCAATGCCTGTCCGGGCTGCAGCTTCCACGGGCTTGATTTCAATGTTCACGACAGGGCACACATAATGAGGGCTGCCCAGGAGGGCATAGTCTTCGCCTTCAAATATGGAATAGAAATCATGGAGGGCATGGGAATGCCTGTCAGGACCATACATGCAGGCAAGGCGAACATGTTCCAAAGCCTTATTTTCAGGGAAACCCTCTCGGGCGTTACCGGAGCTAGCATACAATTATACGATACTGACGGCAGCGTGGGTGCGGCAAGAGGCGCAGGCCTGGGAGCCGGCATATATGCAGATGCCGCAGAGGCATTCAGCAGTCTCGAGGTGCTTCAGACCATAGAGCCTGACCAGGCTCATGCCGCTGAATATCAGGAGGCTTATGAAAGATGGAAAACAATATTAAATAAAGGATAGATATGACAAATACTTATTTTCCACAAATCGGCAAGATTCCTTTCGAGGGAAAGGACTCCAAGAATCCAATGGCATTCCACTATTATGAGCCTGAGCGTATCGTAGCCGGCAAGGCTATGAAGGATTGGTTCAAATTCTCAATGGCATGGTGGCATACACTCTGCGCAGAGGGTGCTGACCAGTTTGGCGGCGGCACCAAGAGCTTCCCATGGAATCAGGGCGAGACTGCCCTGGAGAGAGCCAAGAAGAAAGCGGATGCAGGCTTCGAGATTATGGAGAAGCTGGGCATAGAGTACTTCTGTTTCCATGACGTGGACCTCATTGAAGAGGCTGCCACTGCAGAGGAGTATGAGGCCAATTACAAAGAGATTGTGGCTTATCTCAAAGAAAAGATGGCAGCTACAGGAATACGCAACCTGTGGGGTACTGCCAATGTCTTCGGCAATAAGCGTTATATGAATGGCGCTTCCACCAACCCTGATTTCAACGTGGCTGCAAGGGCAATGTTGCAGATTAAGAATTCCATTGATGCCACAATTGAGCTTGGTGGCGATGCTTACGTGTTCTGGGGTGGCCGTGAGGGCTATAACAGCCTGCTCAACACTGACATGAAACGCGAGAAAGAGCATATGGCCACAATGCTGCGTATGGCCCGCGATTATGGCCGTTCTAAGGGCTTCAAGGGCGTATTTCTTATCGAGCCTAAGCCCTGTCTCTTATACACATCTCCGAGCCCACGAGACGGACTCCTATC
>CAMFRR010000029.1 GCA_945982095.1 uncultured Bacteroidales bacterium | reverse complement strand
ACGAGATAGGAGTCCGTCTCGTGGGCTCGAGATGTGTATAAGAGACAGGAATAGACCGAACCACATTGCCCCGTTCAGGCCAAGGAAGAGCTTGGCAGAAAAATCCAAGCTTCCTGCATTAGGCAGGAAAAACATAACAAGGACGGCAATCAGTGCACCCACCAGCAAATATGGTTTGCGCCTGCCCAGTCTGCACCAAGTCTTGTCGCTCCATTTGCCAATGAGAGGCTGAACAATCATGCCCATCAAAGGAGGCAATATCCAGAAAAAGCTAAGTTGATGAGGATCTGCTCCCAAAGTGGCGAAAATTCTTGATATGTTCGCACTCTGTAAAGCATAGGCAATCTGAACTCCAAAGAAACCGAAGCTCAGGTTCCACATTTGATTTTTGGTGAGTGTTGAATCTTTCATTTTTTAAAATTTATAGCAGATAAAATTAGTCAATAATCCAGCAAAATACAAATAATAACTTTAATTTTCTAAGCAAAATAAATGAAAAGAGTGCAAAATCATAAAGGATCCTGCACTCTTCTTTATAAACAATAATTATTGTAAAATCCTAATTATCTCTTATTGCGGGAAGCACGTTGCTGGGCTTCTGCCATTTTCTGAGCCTCTTCGAGCTTCTGCTGCCACTTGCTCTTAGGCAAAGGCTTGTTTCTGTTTGCCTCAATCTGGGCGAGCAGTTTCTCAGGACGTACTATCCATTTCCTGATTACGAAAGTCTGTACCATGGTCACCAGGTTGCTGAGCAGGTAGTAGTAGCTCAAGGCTGCCGAAAGACCGTTACAGATGAAGAACATCATGACTGGCATCAGATATACGCTCATGAATCTCATAGGGGCCATCTGAGGATCGTCACTCTGCGGCATAGTCATCTTGCTGTAGAAGAACATGGAGAGGGCCATGAGCAGGGCGAAAAGGCTTATGTGGTCCATTCCCAGTATGCTGAAGCCGAAATCCAGTATAGAATCGTATGCACTGAGGTCGTCTGCCCACAGGAAGGACTGCTGGCGCAGCTCTATGGATGCAGGGAAGAAGCGGAACATGGCCCAGAGTATAGGGAACTGGAGCAGCATAGGCAGACAGCCGCCCATAGGGTTGATGCCGGCACGCTTGTACAGTTCCATAGTGGCTTGCTGCTTCTTCATAGCCTCCTTCTGGTCTGTTGCAGCTTTAGGATATTTTGCGTTAATCTTGTCCGTCTCAGGCTTGATAGCCTGTATTTTGGCCGATGACATGTAGCTCTTGATGGTAAGAGGAGACAAGACCAATTTGATGATTAGGGTCATCAGGAGTATTATCAGGCCATAGTTGCTGATGAACTTGTTGAGCAGCTCGAAACAAGGAATTATCACGAAACGTGTGATCAGACCTATCAGTTTGCCTCCGATGGTGATGACTTTCTCATAATTGCGGTCATAGCTCTTCAGCACGCGATAATTGTTCGGGCCAAAGTAGAACTCGTAATGGTAAGAAGCATTGCCGTCTTTGAGGCTGAGGCTGTTGCGCAACTTGGCGCTACACTTCATCAGGTCACCTTCCTCGTTTCCATCAGGCTGGAACTTGAGGCTGAAATCGCCTGCTGCGAAAGGTTCCTCAGCTGTCATTATGCTGCTGAAGAACTGCTGCTGGAAGTTGAACCAGCTCACGCTCGTGTCATAACGTTTGTCGGCGTCTCGACCGTTGCCGAAGACGTCAGGCTTGCTGTCACCAGGACAGAGTACATCCATCTTGGAGTACTGTTTCTCGTTCTTGTAGCCCTTCTCCAGACGAGGCACATCAAGGTTCCAGTCAATGAGGAATGAGCTTACATTACGCGGGATTACAGCATCCATATCCTTGAAGCTCAGCTGGTTATACACCATGTAAGAATCCTCTTGCAGGGAATATTTCTGCTCGATATATCCACCATTTGCAAAGTAAAGGCGCAGTACAGCTTCACTTTCACTGGCACTTTCAACGCTGAAGCTGAAATCCTTGGTATTGATATTCTCACCGGCGTAAATGCTGAGGTTGTAGTCGCTGCTGCCCGGACGCACAAGAATGAGGGAGTCCTGGCCATAAGCCTTGAAGTCCTTGATTTCCACCTTGTGGGGAGCGGCGCCCCTGGTGTTGATTTCCAGTTTAAGTTTGGAATTCTCAAGAGTGAGAATCTGTCCTGCGGATTCTGCTGCGAAGTTGAGGCAAGAATCCTTGTAAATGTTTGAGAATGACTTTTTGGAGGCTGCGTCATTCACAGGAAGGGACGGAGAATACTCTTCGCCCCTTGCAATTGCCTCTGCGCGGGCCACTGAATCCAGAATGAACTCTGTGCGCTGCACCAGAGCCAGGGAATCATTGTACGCGCGTATGGCAGCCTGTTGTTTTTTGATTTCGGTACTCTGATACCAGCTGAAACCAAAGAGTATGGCTCCAATCAGTATGAAACCGATCAGGTTTTCTTTTTTCATCTGTTATTCGTTGTTCTCTTGTTTTGCAGCCTCAGCCTTGCGGATCTTAGCCTCGAGGGCTGCAAGCTCTGCCTTGGCAGCATCTATTGAATTGCGCATCGAGTCAAGCAAAGCTGATGCCGTACCGGTGGCAAAGAAGAGGATATTGTTCTCTTTGGTGGCTATCTCCTGCTCCAATGCACGATATTTGGCAATGAGGCGGTCCTGTTCAGACATTACCCTGTCCTGGGCCTTCTTTACGAAACGTGCCTTCTGAGCCTTGGCAGCCTTTTCCTTCTCAGCGAAGAACTCGTCGCAGGCAGCGCGGAAGCGTTTCCATATTGCATCTGACTTCTTGCGTGGTACTGCACCTATTTCCTTCCATTCTTTCTGAAGCTGGATGAAACGGTCAGTGGCCTTCTTCCATTCTTTAGAGAGCTTCAGTTCCTCAGCCTCCTCGCAAATGGCAATCTTTTTCTGGAGATTGTCCTCCATATCCTTCTTGAAGTCGCTGTAGAACACGCGCTTACGCTCATAGAATTTGTCACAGGCAGCACGAAAACGGTCATAAATCTTCTGATTGTCCTTCTTGGTGGCGAAACCTATCTTGCGCCACTCGGCCTGTATAGCTTCTATCTCCTTGCTCAGGCTGTTCCAAGCCTTGCTGTCCTCGATCTCCTGTTCTGCGATAGCCTCAACCTGCTCGCACAGAGCAGTCTTGGCTGCGAGGTTGGAATTCTGTTCCTCTTTCTGCTTCTCGAAGTGAGCCTGATAGTTCTTGTTGATGATGGCTGTGGAAGCCTTGAAACGCTCCCAAATCTGCTCCCTGTACTGTTTTGCCACAGGGCCCAGCTCCTTCCATGCATCGTGGAGTTTCTGCAGTTCGCGGAAAGCCTCGATAACATTGTCCGACTGAGCCAGTTCCTCTGCCCTTTCACACATCTGGGTCTTGGCCTCCAGATTCTTCTTGAAGTCCAGGTCGCGGAGCTCGCGGTTTATGTCAAGCTTGTCGTAGAACTGCTCGACATAAAGATGGTATGTATTGTTAAGGTCGCGTACGGCCTGAAGAGGCACCTGGCCTATCTCTTTCCAGCGATCCTGGACTGCCCTGAACTCAGGGAAGGTGGCATGCACATCCTCATCCTTCTCAAGGAGAGCCTTAAGATCTTCAATCACAGCCTGTTTCTTGGCCAGATTCTCTTCTTTCACGGCTTCAATGGCACGAGTATTCTCAGCCTTCTCCTTCTTATAAGCATTGAGCATGGCCTTGAAATTCTCTTCCACAGAATCAAAGGCCTGGGGATCATAAGCTTCTGAGCCTTCGCCTGCGGCCTTCTCCTTTTCTTTTGCAAGGGTCTTGTAGAAGGCAGCCTTTATGGCTTCTGCCTCTTTGGAACGCTGGAGACGGTCCTCGCTGTTGATAAACTGCTGGAACAATACAGAAAGTTCCGAGAGGGACTTTCCGGAAAAATCAACTACTTCTGACTGGGTCGCTACCGGATCCACTTGTGGTTCAGTTGCCTCGATTGCGGCTTTCTGAACATCAGGATTAACATTTTCTACCATTTTCGTAATATATAATGAGGTACAAAGATAACATTTTTTATTAAATTTGCGAAAAATATGACAATACGATGAGAATAGACATAATTACAGTGGTACCTGAACTGCTCGAAAGCCCCCTCAACCATTCAATCGTGGGCCGTGCCAAAGAAAAAGGCCTGGTGGATATACACATCCACAACCCGCGCAAATACGGTAAGGGTCTACGCCTGCAGGTAGATGATTACTGTTATGGTGGAGATGCCGGAATGGTGCTTATGTGCGAACCCATCTTCAAGATGATAGAGGAGCTTAGGGCCGAACGTGATTATGACGAAATCATATTCATGACTCCTGACGGGGAGCAGCTGAGCCAGAATATGGCCAACGGACTCTCGCTCAAAGAGAATATTATAATATTGTGCGGCCACTATAAAGGCATTGACCACCGCATACGTGAGCATCTGATTACCAAGGAGATAACCATAGGTGACTATGTGCTGAGCGGGGGTGAGATTCCTGCTGCGGTACTCGTGGACGCGCTCGTGCGCCTCATACCTGGAGCCTTGACAGATGAGACCTCAGCGCTCAGTGACTCATACCAGGAAGGGCTGCTTGCTCCGCCTGTATACACCCGTCCGGCTTCTTTCAACGGCTGGGATGTGCCTGAGGTGCTTCTTTGCGGCGACCCAAAGAAAATCCGCGCATGGCAGGACGAGCAGGCCTTAGAGCGCACCGCCCGCCTCCGCCCCCAACTTCTCGAGAAAGACAAATAGCAATTTTGCAGAAAAATTTTCATTAGTGGGGTTTTTGGCTTAACTTTGCATCCCGTTAATCATATAACTCATGAAAAACGGGTTCGACAACGCAAAGTACCTCCGCATCCAGTCGGAGCATATCAAGGAGCGCATACACCAATTCGAAGGAAAGCTATATATGGAATTCGGCGGCAAGATGGTGGACGATTACCACGCCGCACGAGTACTTCCCGGATTCGAGCCTGACAGTAAACTCCAGATGTTGATGGAGTTGAAGGACATGGCAGAAATAATCATAGTCATCAGTGCCCTCGACATAGACAAGAACAAGATAAGAAGCGACTACGGAATCACATATGATGAGGAAGTTCTTCGCCTGAGAGACGAGTTCATGGGCCGTGGCCTGCATGTAGGAGGAGTTGTGATTACCCATTTCAACGGCCAGCAGAGTTCAATTCTGTACCGTCAGCGTCTGGAAAAGATGGGAATCGCCGTTTATTACCTCTATAATATAGAAGGCTATCCCCACAATGTGCCGCTCATCGATTCTGACGATGGTTTCGGCAAGAACGAATACGTGAAGACCACTCGTCCGCTCGTGGTAGTGACAGCCCCAGGCCCAGGTTCAGGCAAGATGGTGACATGTCTGAGCCAGTTGTACAATGAAAACAAAAGGGGAATAAAGGCCGGTTATGCCAAATTCGAAACCTTCCCGGTGTGGAATCTCCCCTTGAAACATCCAGTGAATATGGCCTATGAGGCCGCAACAGCCGACATGGATGATGTAAACATGATAGACCCTTTCCATCTTGAGGCATATGGCAAGATAGCCGTAAACTACAATAGGGACATAGAGGCCTTTCCTGTGCTCAACGCTATATTCGAAGGCATATACGGCGAGAGTCCTTACAAATCCCCTACCGACATGGGCGTCAACATGGTAGGAAACTGCATCAGCGACGACCTGGTTTGCTGCGAAGCCTCACGACAGGAAGTGATCAGACGCTACTTCACTGCAATGGGCAATATGGCAAGCGGCAAATGCAACGAATCCGAAGTGAACAAGATAAGCATGCTCATGCGCCGCATGGGAATTACCCCCGAATACCGCAAGGTTGTGTTGGCTTGCCGCGACAAACAGGAGGCCACAGGAGAGCAGGCAGCGGCCATCGAACTCCCTGACGGAATGATACTTACGGCTAAATCCATCCCTCTGCTCGGAGCCAGCGCCTCTTTGCTGCTCAATGCCACGAAGTTCCTCGCCGGCATAAGCAAAGATACCAAGCTCATCCCATCCCATATGATTGAGCCGATTCAGCGCACAAAGGTCAACGCCCTCGGAGGCCACAACCCACGCCTGCACACGGATGAGGTGCTCATCGCCCTCAGCATGCTCAGCGTCACCGACCCCAACTGCAAAGCTGCCCTGGAGCAGCTCCCTAAACTCCGCGGATCACAGGTACACACCTCCTGCATGCTGGCGGAAGTGGACCGCAAGACTTTCAAGAAGCTTGGAATAGACCTTAGCTGCGAACCTGTTCACAAGAAAAAGAAATACACCATATAGAATCCTCGACAGTATGAAATATCTCGTTGTTTCCGACATTCACGGCTGCAAGCCGGCTCTTGACAAAGTGCTCAGCTTTTATAGAAACGAAGGCTATGATATGATGCTGATTTTGGGCGACATACTCAATTACGGCCCACGCAACGGCGTACCAGAAGGACTGGATGCCATGGCCATTTGCGAAAGCCTCAACAGCATGGCTTCGGACATCGTGGCCATCAGGGGCAACTGCGACAGCGAGGTGGACCAGATGCTGCTGGATTTCCCCATCATGTCTGACTGCTCGACTGTAGTTCTGCAGGACGGAAAACGTTGTTTCCTCACTCATGGACACATCTTCAGCCCAGAGAAACTCCCTTCAACGGGCATGGACATTTTCTTCAGCGGACACACGCATCTTTGGAAGCTGGAAAAAGACGGAGACGGCAGAATAATATGTAACACAGGCAGCATAACCTTCCCGAAAGGGGGCAATCTTCCTACATTCGCAACAATAGAAGAAGAGGGCAGCGTATGTGTACGTTCCCTCGAAGATTACAGCATACTTGCCCAAATTTAAAGGGCAAGCTTCAAAATTCACTTAACCCTAACTAAAAACTTCCGGACCCGGTCGGTGTAAGCCGCCGGGTTCTTTTGGTATGCCTGAGCATGGGCGGCATCAGGAGCTATCCAAAGATCTTTGTAACCGTTGGTTTTTGCATCGAAATTCTTGTAGACGTCGGCAGTAGGGACATAAGTGTCGCTGTCTCCGTGAATGAAAAGCACGGGTTTGACGCTGCGGGCAAGGGCGTCAAGAGAAGAAGCCTCCTTGAAAGTCCAGCCATAACGCATGCGGCAGACGAGTTGTGCAACATTAAGGATGGGGAATGTAGGAAGTCCGAATTCTTCGTCAAGCTGCTTTGCGAACTGGTCCCACACGCTGGTGTAACCGCAATCCTCTATATATGCGTCCACCCATTCAGGGTCCGGGTCTCCGCTGAGCATCATTGTAGTGGCGGCGCCCATGGACACTCCGTGTACAACCATAAAGTCATCATTCCAAATGTTATGGGCGACTTCAGTCCACATTGCCGCATTCAGGCGGTCGAGCCAGCCCATCTGTATAGATTCTCCTTCACTAAGGCCGTGGAATTGCTGGTCGAAGACCAATACATTGAAATTCAATGAATCGCGGTACATGCGAGCCAGGTGCATCATGCTGAAATGATTGTCCGTATATCCGTGTACCAGTACGGCTGTGCCTTCTGCGGAAGAAGCTTCGCGGGCCGCAGCATAAACGGCGTGCTGTTTCAAGCCCTTGGAATTGGTCACGACCGTGTCGCGGAATATGCCGGCCTCATGGAGCTCATTGTACCATGAGCTGATGCCGTCCACGCGTTTGTTCCATTTTTCACCCATAGCCTCCAGATTCTGGCCATGTTCTGATGGGGTGAGGGCAAAATCAACCATATAATTTCCGGCGAAGGCCAGAACAGCAATAATAATTATGGCAAGGGACAGCAGTGTCCAGCCAATTTTCTTGAATGTACTTTTTTTCATATCAAATCTCTGTCACAAAGTTAAAGATTTTTTGTTAACTTTGTACCAAAGTATTCTTTAATATCTGATACATTTATGGAAAATCTGGGTCTTGGATTCCAACTTATGGGCATAGGTATGGTGACAGTATTCGTCATATTGCTCATAGTCATTTACGGCAGTACCCTGCTAATAAATATCATCAATAAAATAGCCCCTGAAGAAAAGCCTAAAAAGGCTGCACCTGCCTCAGACACACAGGCGCCTATGGCAGTACTCGAAGCTGCCGTTGCGCAATTGACCGGCGGCAAGGGACATATAGTTAAAGTAACCAAATTGAACTGACAAACCATATGGCAAAAGAAGTAAAATTCAGTCTCGTATTCAGAGACATGTGGCAAAGCGCAGGCAAGTATCAGCCAAGGCTGGACCAGCTGATGGCCATAGCTCCTTCAATCATAAAGATGGGATGTTTCGACCGCGTCGAGACTAACGGCGGCGGATTCGAACAGGTAAACCTTATGTATGGCGAGAATCCCAACACGGCAGTACGCGGCTGGACAAAGCCCTTCCACGAGGCAGGCATACAGACACACATGCTTGACCGC
>CAMFRR010000028.1 GCA_945982095.1 uncultured Bacteroidales bacterium | reverse complement strand
TAAGAGACAGTCATAATCCATATGGCCTTCCGTCTTTTAATATTCAATTCCTCTGTCAGAAAAGAGACTCCGACCTCAGCCATTGACACAGAAGAAGTAAGGGTGGCGAAAAGGAGGGCTCCGAAAAACACTATGGCCACAGCATTGCCCATAGGCATGCGGGAGAAAATATATGGCAAGGTCTCGTATACGAGCGAAGGCCCGGATGCCGGGTCCACACCGAAAGCAAAAACGGCCGGCATAATGGCACAACCTGCAAAAATCGCTATGACTATGTCAATTATGGTTGTGCTCACACTATGAAACACCATATCCTGGTTTTTCTGAACATAGGAGGCATAGGTAATTATACATCCGCAACCCAGACTCAGGGAGAAAAAACTCTGGCCCAAAGCCGCAAGACAGACATCGGGAGTTATTTTGGATATGTCTGGCTTGAACATATATACATAACCTTGCTCCGCTCCAGGCAGGAAGGCGCAATACACTGCTATAAGGATGATTACAAGGCACAGGGTAGGCATTGCCACTTTTCCGAAGCGTTCTATTCCCCTTGTGACTCCCCTGCCTACTATTATACTGGTAAGGATTACAAAAAAGGCAAATCCGAAAAGAGGAGGCCAAACAGAACTGACGAAAGAACTGAATACGTTTGCAAGATCCTCACGACTCATTGTGGAACTGAAATCAAAGAGGCAAGCTTTGAAAAAATACTCTATGCACCAGCCTCCTATCACACTGTAAAAACTAAATATTACCAGACAGGTGAGCACATTCCACAGGCCAGAATGACGCCATAGCGACTTGGGTCCCGAAAGATTTTTGTATGATCCCCTACAGTTTGCACCTCCCCTTCTGCCTATTATGAATTCGGCAAAGAATATAGGCAAGGCAATGACTAGAGCGAAAACCATGTACAGCACCAGGAAAGCAGCCCCTCCATATTCTCCCAAAAGATATGGAAAGCGCCAAAGGTTACCAAGACCCACAGCGGATCCGGCCATAGCCATTATAGCCCCGAACAGTCCGAATTTTTCTCTTTTAGCCATAGCTATGTTTTCAGACCGCAACTATTCCCTTTATTACAGGATAAGGATCATATCCCTCAAGCATGAAATCCTCGTAACGGAAGTCGAACACGCTCTTCACATCCGGATTGAGTATCATACGCGGCAGTTCACGCGGAGTACGTGACAATTGCTCATTAACCTGCTCGAAATGATTCACATATATATGTGTATCTCCGGTGGTATGCACGAACTCACCCAGACCCAAAGAGCATTCCTGGGCAATCATCATTGTAAGAAGTGAGTATGAAGCTATATTGAAAGGAACTCCGAGAAACATGTCTGCGCTGCGCTGGTACAGCTGGCAGCTGAGCTTGCCGTCAGCAACATAGAATTGGAACATTGTGTGGCAAGGAGGAAGAGCCATCTTGTCCACTTCTGCCACATTCCAGGCTGAAACAAGAAGGCGACGGCTGTCAGGATGAGTCTTGATCTGTTCTATCACATTGGACAGCTGGTCTATGGTTCGTCCGTCGGGTGCAGGCCATGATCTCCACTGATGGCCATACACAGGTCCAAGGTCCCCATTCTCATCAGCCCACTCATCCCATATACGCACTCCGTTGTCCTTCAGATACTTGATATTGGTATCTCCTGCAATGAACCATAAAAGTTCGTGAATGATGCTTTTGAGATGCACCTTCTTGGTGGTTAGCAGAGGAAAGCCTTCGTTCAGGTCAAAGCGCATCTGACGTCCGAAAACGCTTTTGGTTCCTGTGCCCGTGCGGTCTGTCTTCATAGTTCCGTTCTCAAGTACGTCCTTGAGCAAATCAAGATATTGTTTCATAGCAAGTAATATTATTCAAGCATATTGTCAAGGGTGACGAACAGCCTCTGTTCATTTACATCTTTGAGTATCACCTTCTTGTCCTTATCCAAAAGGTATAGTGAAGGAATGGCCCTCACATTGTACAACTCATCATCCCTAATAATGTGGTTATGGTCATATCCATTGTACCAGCTTTCGGGATACTGGTCAATATAGTCGTACCACTCTTTGAGGTCTTCATCAATATACACATTCACAACCGCTATTTTCCCTTCCTGAACAAGGGAGCTTATCTCAGGGTTATAGCTGAGATATTCTATAATCTGCTTGCAGGCTGTACAACCGGGATTGCTGAAAAAGAGTATGGTCAAATCTGCATTTATCCCATGAAGGGTATAATGCCTGCCATCCTTGTCGCTGAAGGCAAAGTCGGCTGCAACTGTCCCCCGGCGGTTCATTGCGCACATTTCGGCCTGATAAGAATACAACTGCCTATATGCCTCTCCCAATCCTTCAAAAGAAGCCATCCTTGAACAATAGGCATGATAAATGTCTTCGTCCCTCAATGGAGAATTCGCATCATAGAGATAGTTTTCCACACACTTGCGCATTGCCGTGAACGTATGAGAAAGGCTGTCGCAATCATGCAGGCTGATTATTGATTCTGTAAGAGAGCTCATATACCCATATGCCTTCTCCAAATCCACCTGACCCAGAAGCATGGCATAATTGGCCATTACCTGTGTCACTTCCTCTTCCTTCACTCCGTTTACGAGTGTAGTGTCGCAACTGATCTGCCCCGACTTGTCCAGGAAAGCATCCCACATATGCCCGAGCACATAATCAATCTTATCCTCAGCATCCAGCATTGAGGGAATCTCCACAATGGGAAAAGCCCGGCTTGCTGCCTTATCCCCATCCGAAGCCCCACAGGCGCACAGACAAGTCATCACAGCGCATATAAGCACAATGTATTTAATTATCCTGCCCATAATCATCATTTAAGCCATAAACTCTTCAACCCATTCTGCATCTATGCGGGCAAAACCTTCTTCCTCCAACATTCCTTCATTGCGCATCAGTATGCCCATGCAGTCTTCGTACACGTTCATGCCTATTCCGAAAGAAGTCATCTTGCCATCCTTGATTGCATAGAACATAAGGCTGCTGTCCTGTATTCCGCAATAGAAAAGCTGACCCATTTCTGCGCCCATCTCCTTAGCTTCCACATACTTGACCAGTTCTATACAACGGTCGTTCAATCCTGCATCCAGAATCATGGTCTTTTCTATGAAATCACGGAAACCTGTGACAAGACGCAACTTATACTCTCCCATACTCTTGGCCTGATAGTTAATGGCCTGAATCTGATTCATATCCAGCTGACGTGAAGGCACCAGCCACACCATAAACCTCTCCTTAGGATCATGGTACAGACAGTCGAAGACCATGAGGTTCTTAGTACCGCAAGAAGGGCACTCACTTACGAAAATCTCTCCGCTGAACACCTTGTCCTTGAGTTCGGGCTTGAGTCCCACATTTATGGATCTGTCAATCTCTTTTTGTATTTCCGCTCCGCAAGAGCAGCATTTTCCTTCTAATATATTATTTGCCATGTCAATTCGGAATTTGAATATTGAAAAGTACTCCCATATATGAATGTTTATCCAGCCCGCTATACGGGAAGAGTGAGCCGAAGTTGTATGAATATGTCAAGCCAAAGCGTACAGGGGTCTTTACCCAAAAGAAGGCATTGAAATCCATCTCGAATGAAAGACCGGCACTATAGAGCTGACCTTCGGGATGATAAGTATACTTCAGCAAATTACGTTCTCCTTGCGGCCTCAGGAGGCTGGCATCGAAATGAGGGGTTATTATACCCCTGGTGCAGAGAAAGGCACTTCCTATGTTCCAATCCCCCATATTGAAAGGAATGGCATAATCGGCGCTGAATTTCATACCCTCGGTGTAGACCGATGAAAGCGGAGATTCCTGATAGCCGCGCGGAATGATGAGGGTTCGTCCTGAAATGTAAGTATCGCTGGTTCTGAGCCCCGTATCCATCTGTCCCATGATTGAGAGTTTGAGGCCCTGTCCCCAGCCTAAGCCCGGAAGATACGAATAAAGGTAAAAATATCCATATGGATCCAGCCATCTAAGTTCTGCTCCTATTCCCCAGCGTGGATATACTGCGGCAGCAGGAGTCGCTTGTTGTATATATGCCCTCACCCCTGCATTGAGAAGGAAGCATATTTTTCCGTCTGTCATATCATTGCTGAGCATGATGCTTGCCTGAGGAATCAGGCCCTTGTACCATAAACCATCGCTCCATTGCAGAGGAATATAAGTACGGAGAATTGAGTAAACGTATGGGAATCTGGTATCTTCTACCTTATAACCAATAGGTATTCTGACGTCGGCCATATGGGCTTCCACCATGTCAAAGGTCTTGCTCTTGCGCTCATTTACGTGGAACTGGAACTCAAAAACAGGATACAAACCTTTGTAGGTCAAATTGATATGGGCGCTGTGGAACCATTCCGTAGATTTGAATCTAGAAATCTTATAGCCCAGCTGGCCATACAAAGTACCCATACTGTTCTGAAACCATAGAGAGGCGCCCGGTGCAGCAACATTGAACACATTGTCGAAAGAAAGGCTCTCAACCGCATCTATGTTCACATAAAGAGGGGCCCATGAATGTATTCTGAATGCATGGGCAGCCTTCACATATCTGGAAGGGGCTGAAAAATCCATGTCGGCTTCCATATCCACCTTACGCAAATGCTTCAGGCGTTGGGAAAACACCAGGGTATCTTCCTGGGCCGACAAAGCATCAGCCACAGCATTGGAATGCGGCCTGCTCCAATCCACTTTGCGGCTGAGAATATCCTCAGGATTATTTTTCACCAGATTTGTTCCCCTTCCGTTCAGGCGTGCGAACACCACAGAACCGTCATTTTTTCGTGCGAACTCCCTGCCGCCGTATCGTGATGATGTCAGCTGCAGAACTTCTCCCTTGTCAGGATTGAAGATGTAGAATTCATCAACGCCATTGTGGTCACAGCGAAAAAACACCAGACCATCATGACACTCGAGATTTGCGATATTGACAGACACTGGTTCCAGAAGTTCTTCCATCTGCCCTTCCTTAATCCTCCAAATGCCCATTCCTTCTTCACAAGAGGCAGTAAAATATATTACATTTCCATCTGTTGTCATGGTTCCGGCCTGCAGAACTTCAGGAATGGAGTACCTTTTCAATAACTTTCCGCTGTTTGCATCCAGCAACACTATGCTGCTCAAGGCATTGGCACTGTACTGAACTGCTGCCAAAGTGGAATCATTCAGACAAATGGGATTATAATTGCCTGCATCAGACCTGATTCGGCGTTTTTTGCTTCTGTTCAAGTCATATTCCACAATCTCCGAATCATACACCAAACCCCAGCGTGGATTTCTTCTCACCTGGTTCCAATACAGTTTGTCTTCATGTCTGGAAACACGACCTATATAAGAAGGAAGGGAAAACAGATTCTTTTCTTTGCCATCCTCCCCTATCCTTATCATCTTAGGCACATTGTAGATATCCTTTTTTATACAGAGCAGTTCCCCGTCCTCCATTTCCATGATATTCGTGTACCAGCTCATGGCAGATTTGCACGGAGTCAGCTCTTCATACGGAACAAAAGGAGTCCTGAGTTTGGCTTCCTCCTTCCATATGTCATAGTGATAATGCATGAGATCACTGTAGGTCCGGCGGAATTTTGTACCGCTGATGCGCCTCAGATTATGTCTGAGAGGCCAGGGGTCATATGGGCGCCGTGCCACATAATCCAGGTATTCGGCCATGAAATATGGAGCATCATACTTAACTCGTGCTGCGGACACCATCATATAACCCAGAGCATAATTGTCCGGAGCGGGGCGATATATGGAACCGTAGCGAGCTTTGGGATAAGATCTCAATGCACCATTATCCATATCATACATGTACTGATCCAGGAAAGAAGCCTTTCTTCCCCTGCCTGCCTTGCTCAGGGCTGTCTCGGCAACGACTGCATCTCCTTCACTGAGAAGTGAACCCGGATACGCATTGAAAGCTCCGGAGGCAAGCTGGCCCAGAATGAAACGGAATGGCCTGAAAATACGCCTGTAGCCGGACTGCATCTGAGCCATGTGGCGGCCTTCGTGAATTGCAAGGTTGGTGAGCCATGGCAGGGCGTTAGGCTCCGTCCACATAGGAATGGTATATAAGTCTACCCTGCTCGGGGTCCATGCCACGATACCGTTGGATACGGAATTTGAGGTATGCAGAATCACGTCGAGGGGCTTGGACATGAACTGCCCTGACACCATGCCCACGCTTTTGGCCACTTCAGGCCTATACAGTTCCAGGGCCCTGAGATAATCCGTAGCCAGACTGTCACTGCCCACAGGATAAATAATCCTGAAATTCTTTGAAGATACATACTCCCATTTTGTGGATGCCTTGTCATTCTCATCTACATAAAACTGTGCGCCGGCTGCTGTATGTATCAACAGGGCCGGCAACAGTATCATCAGTCGCTTGAGTATGTATCTGGTCATGAATCAATTAAAGCTTGAACTCACTTTCGGCAAGCGGACGTGCGTTGTAGGTGCTAGCCATGGTTTCTCCATAGGCTCCAGCACTGCGTATGGCCAGTATGTCTCCCCTTTTGGTGCTGGAGAGGACTGCATCTGAGCCATGTGGCGGCCTTCGTGAATTGCAAGGTTGGTGAGCCATGGCAGGGCGTTAGGCTCCGTCCACATAGGAATGGTATATAAGTCTACCCTGCTCGGGGTCCATGCCACGATACCGTTGGATACGGAATTTGAGGTATGCAGAATCACGTCGAGGGGCTTGGACATGAACTGCCCTGACACCATGCCCACGCTTTTGGCCACTTCAGGCCTATACAGTTCCAGGGCCCTGAGATAATCCGTAGCCAGACTGTCACTGCCCACAGGATAAATAATCCTGAAATTCTTTGAAGATACATACTCCCATTTTGTGGATGCCTTGTCATTCTCATCTACATAAAACTGTGCGCCGGCTGCTGTATGTATCAACAGGGCCGGCAACAGTATCATCAGTCGCTTGAGTATGTATCTGGTCATGAATCAATTAAAGCTTGAACTCACTTTCGGCAAGCGGACGTGCGTTGTAGGTGCTAGCCATGGTTTCTCCATAGGCTCCAGCACTGCGTATGGCCAGTATGTCTCCCCTTTTGGTGCTGGAGAGGTATCTGCCCTTGGCAAAGGTATCGGAGCTTTCGCAAATAGGACCGACTACATCGTAGAGTTCCTGCTCCCCTTCCGGATTGGAGATATTTTCTATCTTGTGATATGCGCTATAGAGGGCAGGACGAATGAGGTCATTCATTCCTGCATCCACAATCACAAATTTCTTGTACGTACCCTCTTTGACATATATGCATCGGGTTATGAGGCTTCCGCACTGTCCTACTATTGACCTGCCCAGCTCGCAATGGAACTGCTGGTTCTTGTCAAGACGCAGATGGGTGGAGTATGTCTTGAAATATGATGCGAAATCAGGAACAGGATGATGTTCAGGGTGTTCGTAATCTATGCCCAAACCTCCGCCCACATTGATTGTATGCAATTCTACGCCTTTGAATATGAACCACTCCCTGAGTTCATTGATTCTGTTGCACAATGCTACAAAATCGCCCATATCCAGAATCTGGCTTCCTATGTGGAAATGCAGACCCATGAAACGTATTCCATCCAGGTCGAGGGCAAGCTCCACTGCGTCGGCCATTTTTTCCATATTTATGCCGAACTTGTTCTCTGCCAAGCCTGTGGTAATATTGGCGTGGGTATGTGCACCAACATTAGGATTGATTCTCAAGGCTACATTGGCTGTCTTGCCTTCCTTAACGGCAATCTCGCTTATTATGCGAAGTTCTTCAACTGATTCCACATTGAAGCAGGAAATTCCTGCCTCAAGGGCAAAGATAATCTCTTCGTCTGTCTTGCCTACTCCGGCATAAACTATCTTGGAAGCAGGGAAACCGGCATTCAGGGCCTGACGTATCTCTCCCCCGCTCACACAATCGGCTCCAAAACCTGCCGAAGCTATTGTGGCGAGCACCTGAGGATTGTTGTTGGCCTTCAGAGCATAATGTATGCAGCCTCCCTTGAGGCTTTCGTGGCTTTCCATCGCCTTCTTCGCCTCTTCGAGAGTAAGTCGCAGAAGCGAAGCGTCATAAGAATAATAAGGGGTCTTTTTCATGGTTCAAGTCAGGTAACAGGTTTAGAACAAAGTTGCACTCAAGGCATTGAGAGCCTTTTGTTTGTCTTCTTGTCGTATGAGGAAGGAAATGTTGTAGTTGCTGCCTCCGTAGCACACCATGCGTACAGGAATATCCTTCAGAGCGCCGAGCACATGAGACTCGAATCCTTTATTCTCCCACTCCATGTCTCCAACCACGCAAATGATGCACATGTCACGATCTATGGTAACAGTTCCCAGTTTACGCAGCTGAGTTTCGATTTGCGGCAGATATGTAGGGTTGTCTATGGACATGGAAACGCCCACCTCAGAAGTACATATCATAT
>CAMFRR010000027.1 GCA_945982095.1 uncultured Bacteroidales bacterium | reverse complement strand
GTATTGATTTCTTGTTTAAGCAAAAAGGAACCGTGCCCAAATACAAGGGTACAGTTCCTTTTTTAGTGTTTCAGCAAACCCTTGCCGTTAGTTCTCGAATGGAATTACCGACACGTACGATTTGCCCTCTGCTTTCTTGGCATATTTTACAGTACCGTCAACGAGTGCGTACAGGGTGTGATCCCTACCCATGCCAACATTAAGGCCAGGGTTGTGTACTGTTCCCCTCTGACGTACAAGGATGTTGCCAGCCTTTACAGCCTCTGATCCGAATTTCTTGAGGCCAAGTCGTTTGCTTTCTGATTCACGGCCGTTCTTTGAACTGCCGACGCCTTTCTTGTGTGCCATACTTTAAATCCTCCTTAGCAAATTTCGTTAATCATGAGTTTTGTAAGATACTGACGGTGTCCGTTCAGCTTCTTGTAGCCTTTACGACGTTTTTTCTTGAAAACCAGAACTTTGTCTGCTTTGCACTCGTCGCAGAGTACAGTTGCTTTAACTGTTGCGCCTTCTACGTAAGGGGCGCCTACCTTAATTTCGCCGTCATTGTCCACGAGGAGTACGGTCTTGAACTCTACGGCTTCACCTTTCTTCTCCGCAAGGCGGTTAACAAAGATTTCCATTTCTGGGGTCACCTTGAACTGGTGTCCACCAATCTCTACAATAGCGTACATTGTATGAATAAAACTTTAAAAAGTTTGGATTGCAGGCGGCCCGGTCTTATGCCTAGCTCTTCCCTTGCCTATCAATCTTAAAAAATGCCTGCAAATATATGACAAATTTTCCTTTTTGCCAAAGTTTTCATTATTTTTGTCAAGTCATATAACAAGTATGTTATGGAAATGTATTTCAACTTCAATGTGCCCGCATCGGGCCGCAATTTCATAGGCCGCAAGAAGGATGTGGACATAGTGACTAACCTCATACGCTCAGGCGAGAGCATTGCACTGTACGGTGAACCTCACTGTGGTTATTCATCCTTGTTAAAACAAGCCCTGATGCAGCTCCAGCTCGCTTCCTTCCAGGCCAATGTCCTTGAAATCGACCTGCTGAACTGTAAAACCAGCTGTGACGTACTTTCCCGCTATGCTTCTTGTATAATGCGTCTTTTCTTCAGAGGCCTAGATGATATACAGGCCAACAGCTATT
Organism: uncultured Bacteroidales bacterium; assembly: GCA_945982095.1. Taxonomy (GTDB): domain Bacteria; phylum Bacteroidota; class Bacteroidia; order Bacteroidales; family UBA932; genus Cryptobacteroides. The sequence continues at coordinate 7,613 of CAMFRR010000027.1, read as the reverse complement.
CTTTCCTGGACGGTTCAGGCTGGACAGTGGATGAAGATGCCTTTTATACCGGAGGGGATTTCTTTCATTTTGAGGGCGGCAAACCCGATGCTGAAGCATGCGCCCAAGTTTTGTCCCTGCCTTACAAACTGGCAGGTACACGCCGCACAATACTGTATTTCAAGAACTTCCAGAATATCAACGAGGATTCCGAAGCCCGCACTCTGCTCAAAGCTTACGAAGATCTGCTCGTTTCGGAGAAAGGCAGCTGCTCTGCAATATTCACCGGCACTGCCATGAATGCCATGAAGGAGATATTCGAAGTCAAGAGATATTTCTGGAAGGATGTTGTAATCTTTCCCCTGTCTCAAATCTCGGATGCGGAGATAATCGAGTATGTGCACAAAGGCTTCCAGAATAAGGGAAAGGTGGTCGAGCGCAAGACGATAAGCGAATATGTGCATATCTTGCGTAACAATATGTGGTATATCAACACACTCTTCGCCCTTACTGATTATATCTCAGTGGGTTATGTCGTGCCAAAGACCTTGCTCGAGGCAATGCAGCTGCTGCTCGGCCTTCACAAGCCCCGCTTTCTTGACAAGATGGCCTCGCTCACCGACTTCCAGATTTCTCTGTTGAAGGCCGTGGTTGATGGAGAGACCCGTATGAGCGCAACCGCTGTTGTGGAAAACTACGGTTTGAATTCCTCGGCCAATGTAAAGAGACTGAAAGATGCACTTATAAAGAAAGAGGTTCTGTGGTTTGACGAGAAGGATGAGCCTCATATTCAGGATGCCTTGTTTGAGTGGTGGCTGAGAACAGAATATTTTGGTGTTTCGGAAAATTAGTTCTATATTTGCAGCCCCGAAAGCTGAGGACTCGGCCAAATAAGCTCAGCATACAGAAAAAGGAGGTGAACTACCGTGATTATCGTACCAGTAAAAGAAGGTGAAAATATCGAGAAGGCTCTGAAGAAATTCAAACGCAAATTCGAGAAGACAGGCGCAATCCGCGAGCTCCGTGCACGCAAGACCTACGAGAAGCCGTCTGTAACACGCCGTCTGGCTAAACAGAAAGCCATCTACGTGAACCATCTCCGTCTCCAGGAAGAGGAAATGTAATTTTTTACAGTTTTGACTGTAACAGAATAAGAGAGGTGACTGAAGTCTTTACGATTTTTCAGTCACCTCTTTTTTTGTATTCTGCCTTATCGGCTTATTCCAGCCTGACGCCTTGACTGTCAGCTACTTCATATTGAAGCAATGCGTAGGAAGATGATTCTTCAAGTTTCAGCTTGATGCCATAAGTCTTTTCCCATTTCCTTATGATGGACGGCTTCAGTAAAGTGCCGCGTGTGAGGTAGGCTCCCAACAATGGATTCACTTTGATAGTGAATTTTCTCAAGCCGTTTTCCTCCACGAAATAGACTATCTCCCTTTCAATCTTCTCGTCAATGAGAATGCTTGCCGTAATCTTGCCTGTGCCTCCGCAGCATGGACACTGTTCCACGGTGGAGATTTCTGTGGCCGGGCGTACTCTCTGACGTGTAATTTGCATAAGACCGAACTTGGTGAGCGGCAGGACATTATGCTTGGCCCTGTCTTCTTTCATGAGCTCTACCATATAATTATAGAGCATGGTCCGGTGCTCAGGATCATCCATATCGATGAAATCTACAATCACGATGCCTCCCATATCACGCAGGCGCATCTGCCTGGCGATTTCTTCTGCAGCATAGCAGTTCACGTCATAGGTATTCTGCTCCTGCGCTTTGTTGCGGCCTCGTGTTCCCGAGTTTACATCGACGACATGTAGCGCCTCGGTGTGTTCTATCACAAGGTATGCTCCCTGTTTCAGGGGCACCACCTTTCCGAAAGAACTCTTGATCTGGCGGGTAACCTCAAAATGATCGAAAATGGCGTCTTTCCCGTTGTACAGCTTCACAATCTTCTCCTGCTCGGGAGAAATCATGGCTACATACTTGCAAACTTCTTCGTATACATTCTTGTCGTTGACGAAGATGTTGGAGAAGGAGTCGTTCAGCAGGTCGCGCAGTATTGTGGTGGTTTTGCTATACTCCGAAAACAGAAGGTGTACGCTCTTGTCGCGTGACAGGCTCTTCCAGGAGTTCTCCCACTTCAGAATCAAGGCTGTCAGCTCATTGTCAAGTATGGACGCTGATTTTCCTTCCGCCGCTGTCCTAATGATTGCGCCGTAATTGCGCGGGAGTATTGCTTTGATGATGGTCTCCAATCTCTTGCGTTCCTCTTTGGTCTGTATTTTCTGGGATACGCTGACTTTGTTGGAGAACGGCATCAGTACCACGTTTCTGCCTGCAAGCGATATTTCGCAGGTCAGTCTGCTGCCCTTAGTGCTGATGGGCTCTTTTTCGATCTGTACAAGAATAGGTTGCCCTACAGTCAACACTTCCTCAATCTTGCCCTCTTTTGGGAGAACAGGACCGAGATCTATGTCCGAGAATAGGTTCTTTGCGTCGGTGTTGGCATTCAGTTTCCTGACAAAATTGTCAAAAGCCCTGAAATGCAGACCGAGATCCAGATAGTGTACGAAACCCTCTTTGGAGTCTCCGATATCAACAAAGGCAGCGTTGAGTGAGGGGAGCAACTTCTTGACTTTCCCAAGATGTACGTCTCCTACGCCGCAACTTCTGCCTCCAGTCGATTCTCTGCTGTACTCTATGAGGCGGTGGTTCTGCATCAGTGCAATCGCAACCTCTGCCTGTTCCACATCGACGATTAAGTCTTTTACTGCCTCAGAATCCATAGAAGATTAATTATTTCTTCTTGTGTCTGTTCTTGCGCAAACGTTTTTTACGTTTGTGTGTTGCCATTTTGTGGCGTTTGTGTTTCTTACCGTTTGGCATAGTCTATGAAAAATTTATTTATTTAATAGTAAATGCTTTTGAAGGCTTGAATGCAGGAACATCCTGTGCAGGGATGGTAACTGTGGTGCCCTTTGTGATGTTGCGAGCTGTCTTCTCTGCCCTATGTTTGATGATGAATGAGCCGAAGCCGCGAAGGTAAACAGGTTCGCCTTTTTCCACTGAGCCTTTGATAGCTTCAATTGTAGCTTCAACTACACTTGCAACTGCGATTTTTTCAATGCCGGTAGACTTTGCTACCTCATTAACGATATCTGCTTTTGTCATAATGTATTAGAGTTTAATATCCCAAATTCTTACTAGGGGTTGCAAATTTAAGCAAGATTTTTTGTATCTCAAACAATTATACTCATTTTTTAGTCCTATATTTGTGGCATAAAGCTTGACAATATATAGTTTTGCCCCTTCTGCGGGGCTTGTTCTGTCAAAATGGCAGAGCATAAGTACAAATTGACATATATACGACTATGAAAGATACACACAAGATGTTCCCCCAGATGAATGCTGAGGTCAGCGTTTTCCCTGTGCTCCAAGGAGAAATGGACACCAAGATAGACGAAGCATCGCTTCCTGATTCCCTTCCTCTGCTTGCACTTCGCAATGCAGTCCTCTTCCCGGGTACCATATTCCCCATCATCATAGGCAGGGAAATGAGCATGCGTCTGATAGAGGATGCGAGCCGAAACGGCAACTTCATTGGTGCCGTTCCCCAGATTGACGCCATAGTGGAAGAGCCTCAGGCTGAGGACCTTTACCGCTACGGTACTGTTGCCCGAGTCATGAAAACCATAGAGATGCCTGACGGCAACATCACTGCCATACTCCAGGGATTCAAGCGTTTCGAGCTTCTTTCCGTGACCAGGTACGATCCTTATATGACAGGTCTCGTAAGCTATCCTCAAGATACAGTGCCTGATTCTGAAGACAACACCATAAAGATGCTGGCCAAATCCATAAAGGAGAAGGCCTCGGCAGTGATACGCATGAGCTCTTTCGGTCCTAAAGAGGCTGCCGAAGCCATCAGGGGCCTGGATGACTACAACTTTCTCGTGAACTTTGTGGCCACGACGGTGGAGGTTGAGAACTTCAACGACAGGATGGAGCTCCTTCAGTACGGTGACCTCAAGATACGTGGAATGAAACTTCTGGGAGTGTTGGACACCCAGATGCAGCTGCTTAAGATCAAACAGGAAATCAATAATAAGGTAAAGAGCGAGATTGACCAGCAGCAGCGTGAATACTTCCTCAACAACCAGCTGCGTACCATTCAGGAAGAGCTGGGCATGGACGAAGAACACGAAATGGAAGAGTTCCGTCAGCGTGCTGCCGGAAAAAAATGGCCTGAGGAAGTCGCTGCCCAATTCGAGAAGGAACTGGCCAAACTGGAGCGTTACAATCCTACTTCTCCGGATTACAGCGTACAATATAACTATGTGGAATTCCTCCTGGATCTTCCATGGGGAGAAATGAGCGAAGACAACCTCAACCTCAAAAATGCCCAGAAAGTGCTGGATCAGGACCATTACGGTCTCGAAAAGGTAAAGGAACGTATCATAGAGTATCTGGCTGTGCTCAAGCTCAAGGGCAACATGAAGTCGCCTATACTCTGCCTGTGGGGCCCTCCGGGTGTGGGCAAGACCTCCCTGGGCAAGAGCGTAGCAAGAGCTCTTGGCCGTCAGTATCAGAGAGTTGCTCTCGGCGGTACACATGATGAGAGTGAAATCAGGGGCCATCGCAAGACCTATATAGGCGCGCTTCCGGGCCGTATACTGAATGCCATAAACAAGGCGGGTACCTCAAATCCTGTCATTGTACTGGACGAGATTGACAAGGTGGGCAAGGATTTCAAGGGCGACCCTTCATCAGCGCTGCTCGAGGCTCTCGATCCGGAGCAGAATTATGCTTTCCACGACAACTATCTCGACATTGACTATGATTTGAGTAATGTAATGTTCATTACCACGGCCAACGACATCAGCACCATACAGCCGGCTCTGAGAGACCGCATGGAGATGATCAACGTTACAGGCTACCTTGCCGAAGAGAAGGTGCAGATTGCCAAACAGTTCCTGCTGCCTAAACAGCTCAAGGAACACGGCTTGAACAAAGACCAGGTAAAACTTGACAAGAACGCTCTTTCAAGGATAGTGGAAGACTATACCCGTGAAAGCGGCGTGCGTACACTCGAAAAACAGATAGCCAAGATTTGCAGGGTGGTTGCCAGGAAGGTGGCGATGGATGAGGAATATAATCCTGAGATTAAGGCAGATATGCTGAAGGATTACCTGGGCCTGCCTCTTGCCGCACACGACCGTCAGAAAGGCAATGAGGCTGTTGGAGTGGTTACCGGCCTTGCCTGGACACAGGTTGGAGGCGAGATACTTTTCATAGAGACCAGCGTTGCCAAAGGCAAAGGTGTGTTGAGCATGACAGGCTCGCTGGGCGATGTGATGAAGGAGTCGGCAACCATCGCATGGCAGTATATCAAGGCTCATCCCGAAGTCGCAGGGCTCAGCTATGAGGAGTTCATGGAAAAGGATGTGCATGTACACGTTCCTGAGGGCGCAACCCCTAAAGATGGCCCTTCGGCCGGCATTACTATCGTGTGCTCAATGGTTTCTGCCTTGAGCGGAAAGCAGGTGAAGAGCGGAGTTGCCATGACGGGCGAGATGACTCTGCGAGGAAAGGTGCTTCCTGTAGGCGGAATCAAAGAGAAGATTCTGGCTGCCAAGAGGGCCGGCGTCAAGACTATAGTCATCAGCAGCGAGAACCGCAAGGATGTGGAGGATATTCCTGCAATTTATGTTAAGGGCTTGACTTTCCACTATGTGGACAACATCTCTGACGTCCTGTCGCTGGTTTTCTGAGAGGATATAAAGTAACTTAAGTTTCGCTTTTGCGAAACTTGAGTAAAGTAATAACAAAAAGGGTGACCTTAAAGTCTTTTGACTTTTTAGTCACCCTTTTGTTTTATATTGCATTGCGCGCCGTAAGGCGGCTAATGCGGTCCGGGCTTTACTTGCTCAAACCCAGTTTGCGCATAAGAGCCTCTGGCTCAGGATCATGGCCGCGGAACTTGCGGTAGAGTACAGCAGGGTCTTCAGTGTCACCTTTGCTCAGAATATTCTCCTTGAAGCTGTCAGCTGTAGCTTTGTCGAAGATTCCGTTCTGGAGGAAGAGCTCGAAGGCGTCTGCCTCAAGCACCTCTGCCCATTTGTAAGAATAGTAGCCGGCTGAATATCCGCCGCTGAAAATGTGGCTGAATGACGGGCTGATGCAGGCCTGAGCTACGTCAGGCATCACGAGATAGTCTTTGAGTACGCTCTTCTCGAATTCTTTGCTGTCGCCTTCAAGTGGAGTCGTCATGCTGTGCCATGCCATGTCAAGTATGCCGAAATGCAGCTGGCGTACCTGACCGTAGGCGCTGAGGTAGTTCTTGGCCTTGATGATTTTGTCGATGAGCTCAGATGGAATTTCCTCTCCTGTCTTGTAGTGTTTTGCGAAACTCTTGAGGAATTCCTCCTGGTAACAGAAGTTCTCGTTGAACTGGGATGGCAGCTCCACAAAGTCCCTTGCTACGCTTGTTCCTGTCTGGCTTGCGAATTCTCCTTCAGCGAGTATACCGTGAAGGGCATGGCCGAACTCATGAAGGAAGGTGTTGAACTCATCGTGAGTAATGAGTGAAGGCTCATCTGCAGTAGGCTTGGTGAAGTTGCATACAATGCTGATGTGAGGGCGTTTCTCCACTCCGTCAACTATGCTCTGAGGGCGGAATTCAGTCATCCATGCTCCACCCCTCTTGCTTTCGCGTGGGAAGAAGTCGGCATAGAAGAGGGCTTTATGCTTGCCGTTCTCATCTTTAACGTCGTATACCTTTACATCCTTGTGGTAAACAGGCAGGTCAATTGGCTCGAATTTGAGGCCGTAGAGACGTCCTGCCAGAGAGAAAGCAGCTGAAATGCAGCTCTCAAGCTCGAAATAAGGTTTGAGCTCTTCGGCGTTGAGTGTGTATTTGTCTTCTTTGAGACGCTCGCTCCAATATGAGAAGTCCCATGGCTCGAGCTTGCCCTGGAAGCCATGCTCATGTGCATAGTCTTCGATTTCCCTGACCTCAGCCCTTGCGTAAGGGAGTGAAGGAATCATGAGCTTCTGGAGGAAGTTGTCAACGGTGTTCTTGTCCTTTGCCATACGCACTTCAAGGGCATAGTCGGCATAAGTTTCATAGCCCAGGAGATTTGCGGTCTCCAGCCTGTTGGCAGCGATGTCCTTGATTATGGTACTGTTGTCATTTTCGCCAGAAGTTGCGCGTGTGTTATATGCCATGTACATTTCCTTGCGCAGATCCCTGTCCTGACAGAATTTCATGAACGGACCGTAAGAAGGGGCCTGGAGCACGAACGCCCAGCCTTCCATGCCTTTTTCTGCCGCCGTTTCCTTGGCTGCGGTGAGCACATATTCAGGCAGGCCTGCAAGACGTTCCTCTTCTGTCACGTTGAGGGTGTAGGCATTTGTTGCAGCAAGCACGTTCTTGCTGAAGCTCAGGCCGAGAAGGCTGCCCTTGTTGGAAAGCTCAGCGAATTTTTCCTTGTCCTCGGCAGAAAGATTGGCGCCGTTGCGCTCAAAGCTCTTGTAGCTTTGCTCGAGCAGACGGAGCTCATTAGGCTTGAGATTTTCCTTGTCCCTGTTCTCGTATACCTGTTTGATCTTTTTGAAAAGGCCCTCGTTCAGA